>JAFCFG010000008.1 GCA_017608725.1 Candidatus Iainarchaeum sp. | reverse complement strand
TATGATACAGCTGTGCCTATGCTGCATGACCAGAAGGCAAAGACCTTGACTGTATTAATAATAAAGCCTGTGCCTGTCCCTGAATTAAATGAATTGTTGCTGCCTTTGGTTGCTTTTGCTGTTCTTGGAATTATTTTCTTTGCGGGCAGAAGAGGCAAAGCCAATTAGTCGGTTAATTGATTAAATTTGCTCAATTTCTTTGCCTGCCTGATTCAATTTGATGTGCTTTTTTTGTTTGCTTTAATTCAATTTTTATGTTTTTTTGTAATTTGCTTTTTTGGCAGGCCAATTAATTGCTTAACTATCCAGAAAATTCAGGCTCTTAATGAATCTCTGCCAGGTTTAATTCATTGTGCTTGTTTCGCTTACAAGAACTACCGGAACACTGCTCTTTCCAACTCTTTTTATACCTTCTTTTTAATCACTTCAATATAATGGATTTGGAAAAACAGGTTCAAAGCCTGAGTGGAATCCCTGAATTCAACCCAATGCAGCGTTCTGTCCTGGCCAAAGATTGGAGAAACAAAAGCCTTGTTGTAAGCGCCCCGACAGCTTCCGGAAAAACCCTTATGGCAGAGCTTGCCTCACTTAACTGCATTGTTAATAGGGGCAAAAAGGTTGTTTACACCTGCCCTTTAAGAGCTTTGGCAGCAGAGCACTGGGCAGAATTCAGAAAGCGCTATTCAAGAGATTTTGGGATAAGGGTTGCTTTGAGCACTGGTGACCTGGACAGCAGCAGCTCCCACCTGCAGAACTATGACCTTATTTTCACTACTTTGGAAAAGCTTGACTCATTGCTTAGGCACAGAACCCCCTGGTTGAACAGTGTCGGCCTGCTTGTAATAGACGAAGTCCACGTTCTTGGCAGTGACAGAGGCCCTACTTTGGAAATAGCTGTAAGCAAGCTGCGTTGCTTGAACCCAAAAATGCAATTGCTTGCATTAAGTGCAACCATTCCAAACGCAAGGGAGATTGCTGAATGGCTGCAGGCAGAACTGGTTGAAAGCAGTTTTCGGCCGATTCCGTTGAAGGAGGGAATTTACTTTGATGGGGAGATAGAATTCAAGGAGGGAAAGAAAGAGCAGCTGCCTGGAAAAAGTGCCTTGAGTGCTTTGGTTGAGGATACCCTTATTGCAAAGAAAAAGCAGGCAATGATTTTTGCTAACACCAGGAAGAGGGCGGAGAGCATTGCAAACCAGCTTTCTTCCTTTGTTGAAAGGAATTTGAATGAGAGGGAAAAAAAGGTTTTGAGAAGCGAGAGTGAAATGGCATTGAATTCTTTGGAGGTAGCAACAGAGCAATGCAAGCGCCTATCAGGATTGATTTCAAAGGGGGTTGCTTTCCACCACGCTGGCTTGCTTTCAAAGCAAAGAACCGTTGTGGAAGAGGCATTCAAATCAAACAAGCTGAAGGTGATTGCTGCAACACCAACTTTGGCTGCTGGCGTCAACCTCCCAAGCCACACTGTAATCATCCCCTCACTTTACAGATACACCGAGCTTGGAATGCAGAGAATCAGTGTAGCAGAATACAAGCAGCAGATTGGCAGGGCAGGCCGCCCAAAATATGATAAGGCAGGCAGGGGAATTATTATTGCAAGAAGCGAGAGTGAAGCGGAGGAGTTAATGGATTATTACATCAACGGGACAGTTGAGCCGGTTCAGTCAATGCTTGGTTTCCAGCCCATTCTAAGAATGCATTTGCTTGGCTTGATTGCAGCCGACTTTGTTTTTGATTTGCCCAGTATGGAGGAATTTTTCAAGAAAACCTTTTATGCCCTGCAGTTCGGTAGCCTGCAAGAGTTATTTGGGAAGCTGCAGGAAACCCTGCAGGAGCTGCAGGAAATGGGGTTTATTACTGCTGATAGGAAGGGGATTACTGCAACCCCCGTTGGCAGGAGGGTAAGCGAGCTTTACCTTGACCCTTTGAGTGCGTTTGCCTTGATTAACGCATTGAAGTCGGGGAAAAAATTCAGCACCTTCTCTTACTTGTTCCTTTTCAGCAATTGCTCTGAGTTAATGCCCTGGATTTCTGTTCCAAAGAAGAGAGAAGCAGAGCTTTGGGAGCAATTGCAGTTGAGAAAGCACGAAATCCCGCTAGATGTTGAGAGGGAAATGTTCTTTGACCTAAACCTGCTGAGGAAATTCAGCACTTCCCTGCTTTTTGAGCAATGGATTGAGGAGAAGAGAGAGCAGCAGATAATGGACGAATTCAACACCCAGCCAGGAATTCTGCACAGCAAGCTTTTGAGATGCGACTGGCTTTGCTATGCAACTTTGGAGCTTGCAAAGCTGCTTAAGTTGGAACAGCATTACTCTTCCCTTGCAAAACTGAGGAAAAGGCTCAAGCACGGTGTCAAAGAGGAACTGGTTTTTCTAACAGAGGCAAAGCATATAGGCAGAGTTAGGGCAAGGCGTTTGTTCAGGGCCAATATCAGAACAATCGCTGCTTTGAGAAAAGCGGATGAAAGGGATTTAGCCAGAATTCTTGGCCAGGCCGTTGCAGCAAAGATTAAAGCAGAAATTGGCCAAAAGACAAGATAGCTTTTCCCTCCCTAACACAAAGCAGAAATTGGCCAAAAAAAAGACAAGATGACTCTTCTCCCCCTAATACAAAAATTTACCCCCAATACAAAAATTTATTAAGCCTGAAAGTATTTTATTAATTGAATTGCACTAAATAGAGGCAACAGCAATTAGGGTTATAGGAAAATGTCAATTGTTGATTCTTTTAAAAGCGGTTATTTTGCCCTTGAAGACAAATATTATGCTGTTCTGGACAAAATAAACCAGTATGTCCCAATATACAAGGTGATTGACCCGATTGACAGGGTTGTGCCCTCCTTCCTGCTATTCATTCTATTAATCGTTTGCCTTATTCTTCTGTTTTTTCTACTAACAATGCCAACTGCCCTGTTTAATGCAACAATAAGTGTAATTGACCAGGACGGCAATCCAGTACCCGGTGTTTCAATAAACCTGCTAATGGCGGATGAAAACCACTTGTTTTCAACAGACGAGTGGGGTGAAACAATCCTTGAGATTCCAGCAGAGGAAGTGCAAACAAGTGCCATATTTTCAAAGCCCGGTTACATAACACTTGCAGCATCTGTTTACCTTTCAGCTGACGAAACAACAACCATTACCCTAACAGGCATAACCAGCACATTTGAACCGGTTGAGAGGGTAATAAAGGTTGTTGACGGCCCAACAAACCAGCTGATGAATGTCAGGGTAAGAGTAGCCTACAGCTGCAGCAATGCTGCAGAAGCGCCACTGCCCCAGGAAAACATGCCGGGAGAACCAGCAGAATTCAGGGTAATCCAGCCAACAAACTGCCCAACATTGAGGGCAACTGCTTCATCAGATGGCTATGAAAGCAAGAGCAAGACAATTGCAAGCGCTATTAATTATATTACTCTCTACCCAAACACAATTGACACAGTGGGCACTGTCCACGTAACAGTAAGAAACAGTGACGGAACTTTTGCTCCAAACGTGGTTGTAAGGCTAATTGAGAGTGCAACAACAGCAGTTGTTGATTCCTCCTCAACGTCTTCGTCTGGAACACTTTCCTTTTCAGCTGTTGAACCAGGCACTTACTCTGTCACCGCTTCAGCAGCTGACGGCAGAACAGTCCAAAAAACAGCCGTTATTGTAACAGCCGGCGAAACAACGTATGTTTCATTAACCTTGCCTCCGGCAAGCCCTCCAGGGCAAGGAAAGAAAATCCTAATCCAATTGATTGAGAGGGGCACTGACATAAAGGTTGCAAACGCAAGGGTTATTCTCTACCAGGATGGCCTTCCAATTGACTCAAAGGTAAGCAATGCAAACGGAATAGTTGAAAGGCATGTAAACGATGACAACAGCTTCTACCTAGCGGTAATAACCCATTCAAATTACATTACGCTAATAAAGCCAAACATTCCCCTAAGGCAGGAAAACTCCAATGACCCAATAAGGATTGCCCTAACAAGGG
The DNA here is from genome assembly GCA_017608725.1 of Candidatus Iainarchaeum sp. Classification (GTDB taxonomy): domain Archaea; phylum Iainarchaeota; class Iainarchaeia; order Iainarchaeales; genus JAFGDB01. Next base: position 13,266 of record JAFCFG010000008.1, on the reverse strand, counting down.
CAACAGCAGAAAACAGCGGCAAGGCAATTGTAAGGGTATTTGACGAGGATGCAGCCCCCTTAGAGAATGCCAGCGTCTGGCTTTACGACAGCTCCTACCCTGAAATTCCGTTGAATAATTACAATGAAAGGAAAACAGGAGCAGACGGCAACACCCTGTTCGTAAACCTTGCCCCATCCACTTATTTTGCAAGGGCAAAGGATAGCCGGGAAATAGCAGAGGGCAGCAGCGAAAACAAAGACCTTGCCCCTGCTGGAACAATTGTTCTGAATGTAACTGTGGTAATTGGTGAAGGCCAGGTTGAAGTAACTGTTTACGATGCCGAGCTAAGCCCGAAGCAAAGGATGGAGGGCGCGTTGGTACAATTCATAGACAGCACTGACAACAATGTCCTGTCAAGCTGTACAACTGATAGCACAGGAAAGTGCCTGAGTGGCAGCATAAAGGCTGACAGATTTGTTTTTGTTGAGGCAAGCAAAGAGGGCTACATTGCCACTGGGGCCCCCAGGCTTATTGACATAGTAAAGGGCAAAACAAGGGTTAGCATTGACTTATGGCCTAAAAGAGCTTTTGAACCCCCCAAAACGCTTAGGGCAGAGTTTGTTGGGTTCTGCAACACGCTAAGCTACAGCACCGAATGCCAAAGCCAACCTACAAGCATCCAATCTGCTGCAGATGGAATCAAAACATACTATGGCAACTTTGTATTGGTTTTGGATGAGGACGTTGAGTACACCGGCATGGTGCACCACATTAGGGTTGGGCCGGACAGCGAACTCACAATGCCCTCTGAAGGTTATGGCATTATGGTAAGGGATGCAAAAACAGATTGGGCCCCCAACTCAAACGCTGTTCTATTGTACAACTGCTGGAACGGAAACAAGGCCGATCCCTTTACAGCTCCGGCCAACTGCGAGGTAACAGAGAACGCAAAGCAGGCAAGCACCTATTACAACACAGTAAGAGGCAATCGTTTGCTGTACCTTACAGTAGAGTTTGCAATAGAGCCTGGTTTGGCCCCAGGCGCGGAATTGCGGTTTTACTACAGGGCAAAGGCAAATGCTGCTGGCAACACCATTGCAACAGAAGAAAAGGTCTTCATATTTAAGATAGGTGAGAGGCTAACCCAAAGAGAAGACTTTGCCTGGGACTTTACAATTCAAAGGGTGGATATACCAGACCAGCCAGTCGTTTCTCTAAGCCCGGAAACCCCGGAAACTCCCTATGAATTGGTTGTAAGTGCAGACTATGCTTTGGGTTATAGGATTTACAACAACAGTGGAAGAGACCTTGATGCACATTTGAGTGTTGAAACCAAAAATCCTGCAATAATGTCCTTTACTGGAAGGGGTACAGCCACCAAAATAAACAATATTTTCCCTCAAAGCCCAATGCATTTCCCAAACAGGACAGAGCTCTTCTCTTCAAGTTGGGAGGACCTGCAGTTCACCCCAACTCTTGAAACAGCTGGTTCAACAACAGAGCTTTTACTTGAATTGCGAAATGCTGCTGACAACATGCTCCTTGACGAGGAAACCCTTTTCTTCACTGTTGCAACAGGAAACAGGATGAGAATAATTGGCTTGCCTGAGTCTATCTCTGACATTGGAATGCCCAGGCTTGATGGCCAGGTTGTTGATGAAACGAACCAGGATATTAAAATTGAGGGGGCCCATGTTACAGCAATTATACCGGGTTATGCTCAGCCAGTACCAGCTGACAACCCATACACTGATAAAGATGGCCGCTTCTCCTTCCTTTCTCTTCCAGGCATAAGGGGCATTAACAGCATAAAAATCAAGGTTACAGCAGCTGGCTACAGCCCTCTGGAGCACACAATAGCAGTCAAGCCACCGCAGGTTATCCCAAGCCCGGACTATGAATGCATATCCCTCAAAACAACCGATGGCCAAGAGCTGGAGTCAGTAGCAGTTGACAGGCATTTGGCGAACAGTGCAAATTTCATTGTTGAAACAATTGAGTGCTCTGACCAAGTTGGGGTATGGCTTGAATCAGAGCTTGATTTAAGCACCAACTATTTGGATTTGGGGTCAACCGAGCGAAGCACTGTTGAGGTTTGGGCCAGAAAGGACCCGGAAATGCAAGACCCGCCGCTTGGAATTGGCGAGTACCCGATCTACCTGTATGCTAAATTCAATTCAGACCAGGGCGATGTTAAAGGGCCATTGCAGAGAATAACAGTGTTTGTAAATGACAGCAACCCGGCGCTGTGCTTCAGGCTGGCTGACCCATCTGACCCAAACAACCTTGAGAAAATGAAGACAACCTACAACATATCATCCAATCCATCAGAGGGCCTGGTCTACAACCAGTGCTTTGCCTACATTGAGGATGAACTTTTGCCAGAGGTAAGAAAGAGATATGTGCATGCAGCAAGCGAGGAAATCTTTGGCCTGGATTATGGTCCAGGCACTTTGTCGCCGCCTGAAGTGAAAACAAGGCAGTTTACCTTTGCTTCAATGCCCTTGCAGCCCGGCGAACCCCCGATATTCACAGTTTCCAATGGCGGCGGCTTTGTAACACTGCAGTGGGTTGATGTCTTTATGACAGACGAACAGCATTTTGGCAATGCAAGGCACAGGCTTTGGGCCAGGTTCTTCAGAGGCCAAAACGACTGGCTTAACTTAACTGCAATGGTGCCATATACTGGGGCTGAAGCCGGTGAGGAAACCAGAGGCGCGGTTTACCCTCTTGAAAGCCCCTTCCCTGTTGTTGACAATCAGGGCTGGATTGATACAGACACTTACCATCCGCCAGATGCCACTGTAGCAAGCGACATCCCCAGTGATCCCTGGCTGCCAACCTGGCAAGCCCAGCACAATGTTTGCAACAACAATTTGAAGGGAATTGAAGACCCTCTTATTGCCTGCAGCATCCAGGGCACTGTTCCCGGAGGAAGCTATATGGCAGGCCAAACTGTCCAGCCCTATGCTGCTTTAACCCGGGCAGACAAGATAAAGCTAGAGGTAGAGGGAGAAGGGACAAAGCTAAGCCAGATAAAATGGCAGTACCTTAATGCAGACCCAAACCATGCAGACCCAAACAATCCAAGCGTTGGCAAAATTGATTTCACTTTAGAGAACAACAACCTGGTTGGAGAAACCTATGCCCTGATTGAGGTAGAGGACACTGTTCTTGGAAGCGGCCTGCCAAGCCAGGGCGTTGAGTTCAATTGGACTCTGCATCAAACAGTTTGGAAGGAATGGGTTGAGAAAGTAAGGCTGCTTGCCGGTTCCGGTAGCCAAACAATAGAGCCAAACCAGATGCTTGTTCTTTCAACTGATGGCTTTAATATTTACAACAATCCTGATGCAAACCTTGCCACAGCCCTGAGTGAGGTGGGCAGCCCCACTCCTTTGGAAATTAATAACATAAGTGTTGATAGTCCGACCATTTCCCAGAAAAAGGTTTTGTCAATAAAGTACTTTGCAGAAGGGCAATGGCATACTTCAAGTACAAGGTTTGATATTGAACCAGAGCCTGATGGCTATGCAGTTGATTTCAATCTGGAGAATGCAATGGCAGTTGAAGCAGTTGCTTTAATCAATCGCAGCAATCTAGCCGAAACCCCTGTTGACATCGTTGTTACAGCTGTTGACTTGCATTCTTTTAAGAGGGAAGCAGTTGGAAGCCCTTCCACGTCTTTAGGCACTAGTCGCATTGAGCCGGGTGAGCCGAGAAACGGTTTTGAGATCCCCGAGGAGCTTATTTTATTGCCTGATTCTCCTGGCCAAGCGGTTGAATACGAAATAAGGGATGACAGCGATGCTGTTACAACATACTTTGATGATTCAAGGACAGCATTTACTGAGAAAAGGTTTGGAGACCCAGCTCAACTGCGTGTGATTGCAGTAACCAGCTCTTTTGGTGAGGAAAAGGTAACCGGCAGCGAGATATTCCACATCAGGCTTGTTGGAGCAGAGCAGAGGGGCTGCGCAGGCTATGGGGGCCTTAGCGGTAAAACAGGCGCTATTGCAAAGCCAAGGGTTTTGCTCAATTGGGATTGGAATAGCATAGCTATTGATGCCTGCGATGCAAGCAACCCTGATTACATTTATTGTGACCCGGCCCAGTTTAGTATCCTTCTCATCAAAAGGCTTGAGAAAATAAGGCAGATTGCTGCAGAGGGCATTGCCGACCCTGCCAGAAGCCGGGAAGTGCAGAACCTGAGGCATTTCAATGCATATCTGGTGCAAGACACCTTCAGCCCAGATTTCAGAAACGATTTCGTAACCCATTACACCACAATGGCCTGGAGCCAGCTGCCAAATCTGCATGATGCTGGCTATCCCTGGGGCGATTACTTCCAAAGTCCTGAACACATGCACTTCAAGCGCTTAATGCCTGATGGCAGTGAAGAAGAGCCAGCTGAGATTGAAGCAGGCCTTTACGAGGTTTTCATTGGCTTTGAAAGCAACCAATTTGATTTCTTCGTTGACCTCCCTGGAGAGAACCTAACTGAAACCATAACCATTAAATTTAGAAAACTGCGGGAACCTGTAATCGACAGCCCGTTCTATTACCTGCCTTTCAACGGCAACCTTGGCCTTCAATCAGATGGCTCCTATGACAGGCTTGGCTATGGCATTCAATTCAATAACCAGTCTGGAACAATTGCCTTAACCAATGCCCTTGCACGTGAATTTGTTGCAACAGACTCTGACAGCGGTGCTTTGCCAGTTGCAACAGAGAATGTCTCTGATTTCAAGGCAGTTAACTTTGATAACAAGGGCATGATTTTGGAAATTGCAGGCGATTTGAGCAATATCAAATTTGCGCCGTCATTTGCAACGCCTGTCCTGATGGCCATGCAGCCTGAAGCAGATGGCAGGGTTGAGGCCTATTACTATTTAACCAAGGCAGGGGAAGCAATTGAGTCGCCGGCACAGGGCTTTATGAACCAGTGGACTGGTTCTGGAAGTACAATGAGGGAAAGCACAGCTACATGCAAAGATTTTTCTGGTTCGCCCTTGCCTTTCAGGTGGCAGGATAACAAGGCTGACAGCACCAGCTGCGCTTTTGCCACTGAACCAAACAGCTATGGCTATAGCTTCTTCAATGCTGACCCCAACCAAAAACTTTACTATGAATCAATCTTCTTTGTCCCCTATACTGAAAACATTGTGTTGAATCCCGGTTGCAGGAACAACAGCCAGTTCTACTCCCCTTACGAGAGCACGCTTGCAGGTGGCCTGGTAAGCCTAAGCCACAGAAACAGGGCAGAGCAGATATCTTCAGTGCAGGATGTCATTGATTTGGTCGGGGAAGAATATGTTTGTGTTACAACAGGCCAGGATAGCATTAAATTCTGGTGGAACCCGCAGAAGGTTCTCTCACAGCTTGATGGAGTAAAGCAGAAGCTTGCCGGGCCATTGGATTGGGAAACGGATTTGGCCTGCACTGTTAGCATTGGCCAGTGATTTTTGATTATGGTTTTTCCAGGCATTGTTGCCCTGAATTTCATTGCCATTGCCTTGGTTGGCCTTTCCAGTGCTTACACTGACCTGCGCTTTGGCAAGATCCCAAACAAGGAGGTTTTTCCAGCAATCTTTGTTGGGTTTGTTTTGAATTACTTGAATCAGGGAAACTGGAATCTTTTTTTGATAAATGGCCTGTTTGCATTCCTTTTTGGGTTTGTCCTGTTTCTGGGCAGGCTTTGGAGTGCTGCTGACAGCAAGCTGTTCCTTGCGCTTGCATTGCTTTTCCCGTCAAGTTTTTACAATCACCAGTTTGTTTTCTTCCCGTCCTTTTCGATTATTTTGAATGCATTCATTCCTGCATTTTTTGGCCTTTTCCTCTTTGCTCTGATTAAAACAAGCATGCAGCAGAAGCTGGTTGCATTAAAGAGCACTTTGCATCCAAAGACAATTGCAAGCATTGCAATAATTTTATTTGCCTTTTATTGGCTTTTGGCCCTGCTTTTTTCTGCCTTGAATATCCCGCTTGATTTCTTCATAATAGTTTTGCTTTTGTTCTTTTTTGTTGCAGCTGTTGAGGTCATTTTTCCAAGAAAATTTGTTCTTGTAATGGCGGTTGTTGCGGCTGTTTTCCTTTGGCTGCGCTTTGGGGAAGCAGCTCAACCTGAGTTTGTTCTAAATTTTCTGCTGATTCTTCTAATAATGCTTTTCCTCCGCTTTTTTGTTCTGCACCTTGGCTTCTTTTCCTTTGGGACAAGAAAGAAGATTGATGAATTAAAACCAGGCATGGTTTTGTTGGAGGGAGTCTATGAGCAAGATGGTTTTTTGGAGAAAAAGAAGCTTTTCTTCCCCTCCCTGGTAAATGTTTTGCAGGACATCAAAACAAACTATGTTTTTGACCTTTCTGTAAAGGGCATTAGCGAGGAGAACATCGCCTTGCTTAAAGAGGCAAGGAGAGAAGGCAAGGTCAAGTTCCACGGCCTTTTGGTGCAGGAAACCATTCCATTTGCGCCAATTCTTTTCATTGGCGTATTGCTTTCATTGGCCTGTTCTGATGCAATCCTCTGCTTTTTGGTCTTTTGATTCAATTTCTTTAAATATTTTTTCAAACAATTTCCTTAACGGTAGTATGTCAAAACAATTCGCTAATGCGGAATTGCATGAAAAAGAGAATTTTGCCTTGGTTGCACTGAATCCAAAACTCTACAGCCAGGCAACTGTTTTCAGCGCAGCCTATGTTCTGCTTGACCAGGCCTTCGTTGTAGTGGATGGCACACCTGACCAAATTGTTGTAAGCCTACGGCCGAAAAAGGGAAGAAACCTCAAACAGCTGGTAGAGCAATTCAACAGCCAGTTAATCAGCCACAGTGTTAGCGCTGCAGAAAGCAAGAGGACAGAGAATATCAGAGCAGAGCTTGTCAAGAGGGCCCTGTTAACCCAAACAGGCAATGGAGCTGATGCAAAATCAGGCAAATAAAAACATTTCCGGCAAAAAACCTTGCGGTAATTGACCTAAATGCGTTCTTTTACCCGGAACAGGTCCTGAAAAAGACTGCAATCGCCTTTAAGGGTGCCTGCACTGCAAAAATAATGGCAAGGGGAAGCAGGACAATAGTCAAATTAAAGCCCCTGTCCTGTGAGAAACCGGAAGAGCTTGCATTGAATTTCTGCAACTACTGTTTGGCTTTGAGGCAGGCCAGGGAATGATTTCATGTCCAAGAATTTGTGTTTTAATCGTTTTTTTGTCCACAAAGCAGGCAGCAAAACCCTGCTGATAAATGAGCTGGGCAGATGGCTGCCTCTCTCCAAGCAGGAATGGAGCGCAGTCCAAAAAAAGAAGCCCAACCCCGGCCTGCTAAAGAAATTGGAGAGCAGTGGAATGGTTTTTTCCAAGAAGGGAAAAGAACAGCTTGTCAGAGATTACAGGGCCCACTACAAGCACCTCTTCCACCCTGTTTCGCTGCATATTGTAAATCCAACAAACAGGTGCAACCACCGCTGCGCTTATTGCTATAGCAACAGCCAAGCCCTTGCGTCAAACAAAGAGGGCATTGACATGGATGCAAAAACTGCAAAGAAGGTAATTGACTTCATTTGGCAGACGCCAAGCAACCACTTTGTAATTGAGTTTCAGGGAGGGGAGCCCCTGGCAAACTTCCCTGCGATTGAGGCAATGGTTGCATATGCTTCAAAGAAGAAACCAAGGAAGCAGGTGCACTGGAGGCTTGTTTCAAACCTCTCTTTGATGGACAGAACGATTGCAGCTTTTCTCAAGAAAAACAATGTCGTAGATATCTGTACTTCTTTGGATGGGCCAAAGCAACTGCATGACAAGAACAGGCCCCTAAACAAAAGCAGCTCTTACGAAAGGACAGTTTATTGGGCAAATGCCTTGCAGAAAGAATTCGGCTTCAAGCAGGTTGGTGCCCTTTGCACTGTCACAAAGCACAGCCTGCCTTTTGCAGAGCAAATAGTTGATGAGTACCTACGGCAAGGAATGCATGACATTACAGCTATTTCTTTGAGGAAAATTGGAAGGGCAAAGCAGAACTGGCCAAAAATCGGATACAGCCCAAAGCAGTTCTTCCTGTTCTGGAAGCAAATGGTCGAGTACTGCATTTCCTTGAATAGAAGAGGCCAGAGAATATCAGAGCAGACTGCTGCTTTAATGCTTAGGAAAATCAGTTCTCCTGAAAGCATTTTTCACACCTGCTACAGCAAGCCCTGCGGAGCTGCATTGATGCAGTGCAGCTATCAGCCAGATGGCAGTATTTTCACATGCGATGAGGGAAAGTCCGAGCCCCTGTTCAAAATTGGCAGCATTAACCAAACCTACAAAGAGGTTTTCTCTTCGCCCAATGCCCTTAATATGGTTGCTTTAAGCAGCAGCCTTGGTCTTGCATGCAACAACTGCAAGTGGACTGGTTTCTGCAAGTTCTGCCCTGTCATGGCCTTTGCAGAGCAGGGAAGTCTTATTCCATTGCTTTCTGGACTCTTTGAATGCAGGCTGAAAAAGCTCCAATTCCCCTACCTTTTTGAGAAGCTTTTCTCAAAGGATGCCAAAATATTGGTGAACTGGTCTAAAAAAGCCCCAATTGCCTGATTTTTGGGCAAGGGTTAAAAATAAATAAAACCTCCTAATTATTCTATTCTGCCATGCGAGATAAATTTCCTGCCATAAAGAAAACAATCAGCAGCTATATCAGTGAAGAAAACGGCAGGATTACAAAGCACAGCCTGCTTTCACTTGGCGCAATCCTTGCTTCTGCTGCCCTTATCTCAAGCAAATTAAAGGATGCAAACGCTGAAACATTGCATGAGCACAGCCATCTATCCCACAGCAGCCACTCAAGCTATTAAAGGCCAGTGGCAGCTTATTGATTTTTATTAACTTTAACTAATTCTTCTTTATGCTGTTCCAAAAGCCGCTTGAAGTAAAAATAGAGCTGACCAGGGGGTGCAATTACAGCTGCAGCTTCTGCTTCAACCGCAACAGGCAACACGCCCCTGGGCTGAGTGAAGAAGATGTCAAAAGAATAATTGAAGGGGTTGCTGACGCCGGAATAAAGAAAATCAGGTTTACCGGCGGAGAGCCCCTGCTTAGAGAAGACCTTTTGCCCATTCTTTCCTTTGCAAAAGAACAGGGCCTGAATGTAATGCTTAACACAAACGCTTCCCTTATTGATGAAGCAAACGCCCAGCGCTTGGCCCCTGTTGTAGACGACTTCCTCATTTCAATGCACGCTTTTGACAGTGCTGCTGAAAGGAAGCTTGCGGGAAAAGATTTTTTTGAAAAAAAAATCAAAGCCATTCAACTTCTTGCAGACCAAAACAGCTTCATCAGGGCTGCAACAATCCTTTCAAAGCAAAACATTCGCTGCCTTGAGAAGGGCCACAAACTTGTTTCCTCACTGCCTTTCTCCCAATGGGTTTTATTGCGGCCAATGCCAATAGCAGAAAACAAGAGGCCAATTGACAACAGGGACATAGGATTGGCTGTTGAAAAGCTCCTCAAAATAAATTCAAATAGGAAAGAGGAGGAAAGGTATTTTATTGAAAACGCCCTGCCCTTTTGTTCCTATGAGCCGGAAAAGGTAAAGCAGGTTGCATTGGGTGCTATACACGAAGATGGCCATAGCTCGCTTGTGGTTGATTGCAGTGGCACAATAAAGCCAAGCTATTTCTCTGGGCAGCATCTTGGAAATGCTTTGCAGGACAGCTTTCTTGAATGCTGGCAGAGCCCCTTCATGCAGAGGCTCCACAGCCTTGATTTCTCACCAGGTGCCTGCAAGCAGTGCAAGCACCTGATGCTCTGCCTTTCCGGAAGCAGAGCCTCTGCCCTGATTGTCAACAACAGCCTCAATGCCTTAGACCCTTTGGCCCTGCCGGAGCGCTACAAGAGGCAGTTAATTGAGGCCTGAGCTTAGTGTTATGGCAGCAGGGCTTAATTGATTTTTCAAAGGCAGATTGAAGCAAAAATTTGATAATTGGCAGGGGCAGTCGGCAGCGGCAGATTGAAGCAAAAATTTGATAATTGGCAGGGGCAGTCGGCAGCATAACACGGCGCCGGGTACTTTTAAGCTTAATGCCATAAATTGCCTTAAATGCGGAGATATTCGGCAGCAGGCCCAGGGCAATAAATAAATATAACAAAATAGCTATTACTATCAATTTATCCGCAGGGTTGAATTATGGTTGAGAAGCAGCAAATAGTCATGGGAATAGAGCAGGCCATTAAACAGGTTGAAAGCCAGGAGAGGCGAGGCAAAAGACGGCTTTTGCCAATCGCAATTCTTGCTGTAATTGCCCTTGCAGCTGTTTTGCTTTACCCCCTGATATCTGATGTCTTGCCTCCGGCAGCTGATTCTTGTGAGAATGGCGTGCAGGACAGGGGGGAAGAGGGCGTTGACTGTGGCGGCAGCTGCTTTGCCCAATGCCTGACTGCGGATGAACTGGCATCTGGTGTATTTACCAAGCCCTTTTCTGTGGCAGATGTTGCTGTTGGCCCCTATGACAGAATCTATGTTGTTGATAGGGCAAGAAACAGGCTGCTTATCTACGACAAGGGCCTCCGCTATCTGAGGAACATTGGTGAAACGGCTTTTGTGAGTGGCGGAAAGGGCAACTACCAATTTGACAATCCTTATGCGGTTGCTGTTTCAGGTGATGGAAAGATTTTTGTAAGCGAGCGCTTTCCTGAAAGGATAAAGGTTTACGACAGCAAAGCGCAATTTCTTGAAATAATTGAGCCGGACGCTTCAGCCTATGGCCACCTGATTTATATGGCTGCTGCCCCTGACGGAAGGCTTGCTGTTGTTGAAAAAAACAAAAAGGCTGTTTTCATAGTTAGCCAGGGCAAAGAAGTCCAGCGGTTGGAGAAAGGCCTGAGCAGCCCAGCTGGCGTTGCCTTTGCATCTGATGGCAGGCTGTTTGTCGTTGACAGCGCTGAGCATAAGGTAAGGATTTTCAGCAGGGAATTGAACCTTATTGGTTCAATTGGCGAGGGCAAGGGCAACACGAACAGCACTTTTAATTTTCCGGCAGGTGTTGCCATTGCACCCAATGGCAATGTCGTTGTTGCAGACAGGGAAAATGACAGGGTCCAGGTTTTCAGCTCTAATGGCACGTACCTTGCAACTGTTGGCGCTGGTGAGCTGTTAAAGCCGGAAAGGGTTGCTGTTGACAGCCAGGGTAGAATTGTGGTTGCTGATTCAGGCAATAACAGGCTTGCAATTTTCAATAGGGATTACTCTTTTGCAGCTGAGATTGAGGCCATTTCTTTCGCTGAAACGGCTTACCCTGAATTCAAGCCAAGGTGCCTTGCTGTTGCTCCGGATGGTAAAATCTTTGTGAGTGAGCAGCAAAACAGCAGAATCGTTGTTTTGGACAAACAGTTCAATTTCATCAAAGCGCTTGGCAGGGGAACGGGTTTTGGCAACTACGAGTTTAATAACCCGCGGTATCTTGCTGTGGACAGTGAAGGAAAGCTGTATGTAGCAGATAAGGGCAACAACAGGGTGCAGGTGTTTGACAGGGAATTGCGCTATGTTGCAACAATCGGCGGCAGGAAAGGCGATGCAGTTGATGAGTTAAACAGCCCGGAAGGGATTGCAATTGACAGCCAGGGCAGGCTTTTTGTTGTTGATAAGGGCAACAACAGGGTGCAGGTGTTTGACAGGGATTTCAACCACATTGCTTCAATAACTGAATCAGGCGCTTTGAACTTCAGGGCCATCACAATTATTGCAGTTGATGACAATGACAATATCTACATTGGGAAGTACAGCGACTTCCCTGAGGACGCGGTTTTCTTTGTTTTTAACCGCGACTTGCAATACGTTAAGACTATTAATTTGATTGGCAAGTTTCTTGAAACGACCGGCTTGGATGTCGACAGCCAGGGCAGAATAGTCTTCACTGCCGGAGAATCCTATAAAGTTGGCCTGGTTGATAGCGGCACCGGGGAAGTGATAAATAGCATTGGCCAACATGGCAGTGGCAACTCAGAATTCGCCTGGCCAAGTGATGTGGCATTTCTGCCTGATGGCAAGATAGTTGTGGCAGACTTTGGAAACCAGCGGCTGCAGTTGTTTGATCCAGAACTGAATTTCCTGAGAGTAATTGATGGCGGTTCCGATGGTTTAATTGAATCAAGTGGCTGAGCCTATTTTTCAAAAAACCCTTTCCCCACTTCATCGTGGAAGAACAAGCCCTTTTCACTCAAATGCAAGAAATTTCCCTTGCTTTCAATCAACCCAAGCCCTTTCAATTTTTCAATTTCTTTCTTGAACACGCTTTCAATTCCCAGGCCAAATTTTTTTTTGAACTCAGCTTTATTTATTCCGCTCTCTTCCCTGTTCAGCCCTGACTTTTTTAAGCCAAGGGCAACAAACCTAACCATTTCCTCTTCCCTTCCCAGCTTTTTTCCAACTGCTGCGCTTACCCCGTTTTCTGCAACTGCTTCACTGTATCTTTTCAATGGAAATGCGTTGTTATAGTCCCATTTTCCAAGAAAAGAGCAGCTGCTTTGCCCAAACCCGATGAATTGCCCATTGCTCCACTGGTTTTCAAGAAAGCGCATCTTCCTGCCCCTCTTAACGAACTGGTAGGGAAACTGTTGTTCATAACCCAAAGCAAGCATCTTCCAAACAAACATGCTGTACATGCCAAGCATTTGTTCAACGCTTGGAAAGCTGCCCCTTTTCATACTGTAAAACTTTGTTCCAGGAAGCACCCTGAGGTCAGAGGCAGTAACGCTCTCTGGTTTCAATTCCGCTACCTTCTCCAGGCTTTTCCCCCAAAGCTCAGAGGTCTGTCCAGGCAGGCCATAGATTAAATCAATATTAATGTTCTCAAACCCTGCTGCCCTGGCACTATCAAATGCCTGCCCTGCTTGTTTGCTGCTGTGGTTTCTATTGCACTGCTTTGTTATATTATCATTGAAATCCTGCACTCCAATGCTCAGCCTGTTGAAGCCTGCTTCCCTTAATGCAAAGAGCTTTTTTTCATTCAATGTTTCAGGGCTTGACTCAGTTGAAACCTCTTTTTTCTTCAAACCCAAATCAAATTCTGTTGCAAGCAATTGCAAAAGCTGTTGCAGTTGCTTCTCCTCCAACAATGTTGGCGTTCCCCCCCCAAAAAAAACGCTGTTTAATTTTATTTTCCCCCTAAGCAATTCCCTGTAGGCTGCTATCTCTTTTCTAACTGCCTTCAAATACAGGCCGATTTCTCTCCTCTTTGAAAGCTGTTTGCTGTAATGGCAGTAATAGCAGATGCTGGTGCAGAATGGAACGTGCAAATAAAAAGCCAGTTCCTGCCCTGAAAAATC
>JAFCFG010000119.1 GCA_017608725.1 Candidatus Iainarchaeum sp. | reverse complement strand
TTTGTAATTATATATTTAAATGTTTTGAAATCTAAATATGTTGATTTTTATGGGAACCGTCACCGTTACTGTGGAAGATAAGGTTGAAGAAAGGTTTAGGAAAAAGGTTATGCAGAAATTTGGAAAGAGAAAAGGCAGCTTGGGAAAAGCCGTTACGCAGGCAATGGATAACTGGGTTGAAAAAGAGGGCAAAGATGCTGTTTCCGAAACAATTGAAATGCTGGAAAAAGGAATTAATTTGGGCGGAATTACCTACAAGTCAAGAGCCGAACTGCATGAACGATGAAGCAACTTTTTATGACTCAAACATTCTTGTATATGCTTTTGATGAGTCAGAGCCATTGAAAAAAAAGAAGTGCGAGAAACTTGTTTTGGCGGTATTCAACGGGCGAGCAAAAGGCATTGTCTCAAACCAGGTTCTGGCAGAAGTATTCTTTATTCTTACACAAAAAGTAAGAAAACCAATCTCGGGAGAAAAAGCCGTAAGGGTTGTTTTTGGGTTTCTCAAATCAACTAATTGGATTAAGATAAACTACTCCTTTGAAACAGTTGCCAAAGCAGCAAAGCAAACATCAAAACACAAAACGCATTTTTGGGATACGCTAATAGCAGAAACAATGCTTGAAAATCAGGTCTTCAAAATATTCACAGAAAATGAAAAAGACTTCTCAAAAATTAAGCAAATCAAAGCAGTTAGCCCATTGTAAAACACTTTACCCTTTTCAAAGGAGAGCCGCAAATTGGGCATTTTCTGGCCTTAAAGCCCTTTGCAGGAGTTTTGCCGCATGCGGGGCATTTTAGGGAGAAGGAGATGGTCTGCTTTATTTTGCCCCTTATAACTGATTCAAACGGAATTCCCAGGAGAGAGCAGAAATTCTGGATGCTGTAATCATCCGTTATGAGGGAAAATTTCTTTTTCTCTTTTTGGAAATCAAGGGCAAGCGCCAGAAGGGTAATGTCTGTTTCACTCAATTTGGAGAAGCCCTTTTCCCTTATCAATCCATTAATTGATTTCAGTGATTCCTTGCTTGGCTCTTGTATTCTGAGAATTCTATGGTTTAGTGCATTCTCCATTAAGTGCCTTGACCTCATGTCCCTGAATTCGTCTACTGCAAGCGATGTTGTAATGTACTTGTTCCTTGAGCTGAATTGGAACGAGAAATCATTCAACACAGCGCTGCTGTCAAGCAAGTAAAGCATGTAAAAAATTACCCCCCTTATACATATTAAAAGGGTTTTATATTATTCATATTGCAGTGATTAAATGGATTTAAAGCGCAAAGCAGAAAGCCTAAGCGAGATAGAGGCAAAGGCACTGAAAGCCCTTAATGCAGAGCAATTTCTTGATGTAAGGGAAATAAGCGAAAAAGCCCAAATGCCAATTGACAGCGTTAGAAGAGCAGTTCAGTGGCTTAAGGAAAAATGCCTTATTGAACTTGCTGAGGAAAAGCAAGAGAAACTTGTTCTAACGCAGATTGGAAAAAGCAGTTTGGGAAACAGGCTGCCTGAAAGGCTCTTCATTGAGGCTCTGCAGGCGCTTGGTGGAAAGGCAACCTTGGAGCAGGTTTTCAAGAAAAGCCAGTTGAACAGGCCAGAATTGAATGTTGCAATGGGCATAGCAAAGAGAAATGCGTGGATTGCTATGAAAAGGGGAAAGGAAATTGAATTGGAATTGACTGGTCTGGAAAAGCAACTGGAAGAGGGAAAATATGCTCTGGAACATGTTTTGAAGGAGATTTCCGAAAAGGCAGAGATTACAGGAGAGAACAGGAAGGCATTGGACGAAGCATTGAAAAGGGGGCTTGTTGAAAAAACCCAGGAAGTGGAAAAAAAGGCAAGGTTGAACAAGCTGGGGGAGCAGGCACTTGGGCTTATTGGAACAGTGAAAAAAAGAGCATACAACGTTGAGGGCGCGGTTCCGAAAATATTTGTTGGAAAAAGACAGCCCTACGTGCAGTTTCTGGACCAGCTGAGAAGAAAACTTGTAAATTTAGGTTTTAAGGAAATGAAGGAAAGGCTTATTGTGCAGGAATTCTACAACTTTGACGTGCTGTTCCAGCCCCAGAACCATCCAGCAAGAAACTGGACTGACACCTATCAGCTAAAACAGCCAAGATTTGGGAGATTGCCTGACAAGAAAATCGTTGCAAAGGTCAAGGCAGCACACGAGAATGGGGCAAACACTGGAAGCAGGGGCTGGGGCTACAAGTGGAGTGAGGAAATCGCCTCGCGGTTAATGCCAAATGCCCACGGGACAACTGCTGATGCAAGGCAAATGGTTGAGGGCATAGAAATTCCCGGCAAGTACTTTGTGATTAACAGGTGTTACAGGCCAGATGCCATTGACGCAAAGCACCTTGTAGAGTTCAACCAGTTTGACGGGTTCATTTTGGGTGAGGGAATAAACTTCAGGCACCTGCTAAGCATTCTGGAGAAAGTGGCAATAGAGGTTGGGGGAGCAGAGGAAGTGAAATTCTTTCCAGATTACTATCCCTTTACAGAGCCGAGCGTGCAGTTGAGTGCAAAGCACCCGAAGCTTGGCTGGGTAGAACTGGCTGGCGGAGGCGTCCTAAGGCCAGAGGTAGTTAAGCCACTGGGCATAAATGTGGGGGCAATTGCCTGGGGCATGGGCATTGACAGGCTTGCAATGCTCAAGCTCGGGGTGAAGGACATCAGGTATTTGTTTGCAAGGGATTTGAACTGGCTTAGGAACAGCAAGATGGTCGGGGTTGATTGGTAATGCCGAACGTTAATGTCAGCTTGAAGGACATGCAAAAGCTTATTGGGAAAAAGCTTTCACTTGCTGAATTCAAGGAAGCGGTGCTCTACGCAAAGGGCGAGGTTGAAACAGTCGAAGGGGATTCAATTACAGTTGATGTGAAGGACACAAACAGGCCTGACTTGTGGTCTGCTGAAGGAATCGCAAGAGAACTAAGGGCACGGTTGGGCATTGAAAGGGGCTTGCCCAAATACAAAGTGAAAAAATCAAAACTGGTTGTAAAAATCGAGAAAAGTGTCAAGAGGGCAAGGCCATTCACAGTGGCTGCAGTGGTTAAGGGTGTAAAGGTTACTGATGAGCTGTTGCGGCAGCTGATTCACCTGCAGGAAAAGGCAGACGGCACGTTTGGAAGAAAGAGGAAGGAAGCTGCAACTGGCATTTATGATTTTGACAAAATCTACGGAAACATCCGCTACTATGGTGCTAACCCAAGGAAAACCAAGTTTGTTCCACTTGAATTCAAGCAAGAGCTTGACCTTGATGAAATACTGGAACTGCATCCAAAGGGCAGGGAGTATGGGCATTTACTCAAAGGAAAAAAGTTTTATCCAATCTTTGAGGACAGTAAGGGCCACATTCTCTCAATGCCGCCAGTAATAAACAGCAACTACAGTGGAAAAGTAACGGAGAGCACGAAAAACCTTTTCATTGAGGTAAGTGGCTTTGACCAGGAAAGAATTGAAACTACTTTGAATGTTATAACCCTGGCAATAGCTGAGAGGGGAGGCCAAATTTATTCTGTAAAGGTTGTTGACAGCACCGGAAAAGCCAAGTGTACACCCAATTTGAATGTGA
>JAFCFG010000118.1 GCA_017608725.1 Candidatus Iainarchaeum sp. | reverse complement strand
TGGTGGTAGTAGTTGGAGAGGGAGACGTTTTGAAGGGCCTTGACAGGGCACTGCTGGAAATGAAGGTTGGGGAGGAGAGAACAGTGAAGCTGCAGCCTGCAGAGGCATGGGGCGAAAGAAACCCAAATAACATCTCTGTTGTGCCATTGCAGCAGTTCAGGCAGAGGAAAATCTCGCCAGTGCCTGGCCTTGTTGTTGATGTCAACGGAAGGCAGGGAAGGGTGCAGTCAGTGAGCGGCGGCAGGGTAAGGGTTGATTTCAACCATCCGCTTGCTGGAAAGGAATTGCTATATGAATTGAAAGTGGAGAAGGAAATTACCCGGCCAAGGGAGCAGGTTGAGGCTCTGTACAATAAATACTTTTACATGGTTCCGGAAAAGGAGAAAAAGCTTGTGATTGGAAAGAAGGAAGTGGAAGTTTCTCTGAGTCCAAGGTATAGTGCGAACTTAGGGCCGTTGAAGAAGCTTTTTGGCGAAATGGTCTCAAAGCACGTGAAGGGCTTTGAAAAGGTCCGTTTCGTAGAAGAGTTTGTCGCAGAGAAAAGGGGGGAAAAGGCTGCTGGGGAAAAAGGGGAAAAGAAAGCTGGCAAAGAAAGAAAGGGTGAAAAGGCTGCTGAAAATAAGAAAGGGGAAAAAGGCAAAGGCAAAAATTAGCTTTATAAATATTTGCTTGCAGAAATTTTGTTTAAGAAGGCTCAAACTATTTGTCTTTGAATTTTTTGAAGGGTAGTTTATGGAACAGGATTTAAAGACAGGCACTACAACTGTCGGATTAATTGCAGGGGATTCTGTTATTTTGGCTGCAGATATGAGGGCAAGCATGGGCCATTTGGCCTACGATGAGGAAAGCAAAAAGCTGTACAAGATAACGGATGAGATTGGAGTAACTAATGCAGGCGCAGTTGGAGACAGCTTGACAATCATCAGGTTTCTCAGAAGCCAGGCAAGAATGTACGAGATTGAAAGGGGAGCAAAAATGACGCCAAATGCAATGGCTGCATTGCTTTCAAATGTTTTGAACGCAAACAGGTATTATCCTTTTGCAGTGCAGTTTGTTTTGGGCGGCATAAATAAGGGCCCGGAACTGTATGAACTAACCCCATACGGCGGAGTACTAAAAAGGAGCAAATACGCTGTAAGCGGCAGCGGAACAGAACTGGCTCTGGCAACATTGGACCATGAATACAGGCAGGGAATGAGTGAAGAAGAAGGAATTTCATTGGCTGTAAAGGCAATTGAAGCGGGGAAGAAGCGGGATATTTACAGTGGCGGAAAAGCAGTTGCCGTAATGGTCATTGACAGGAAAGGAATCAGAGAGCTGAAAAGGGAACTGGTTAAGAAAGTTGCGCAAAAAGGGCAAAAATAAGTGACTTGGCAGGTCATTGAGAAAAGCCGGATTGGCTTTTTGCCTTTTTGAATTAATTCTACAAAATACAAAAAAGGGAGAAAAACCAAATGGAAATTCTGGAAGACATCAAGAAAAAGGTAAACTCTATTCTGACAAGCAAGTGCCAGGTAACAAAGATTGAAATGGAGGGCCCAGAAGTAGTTATCTACACAAAGAACCCAAAGGCCTTCTTCGAAAACCAGAACTTTGTTGCAAAAACCGCACACGAGCTGAAGAAGAGGGTAAACATTAGAACAGACAAAAGCCTGCTGGGTGAGGAAAAAGAGTCAGAGAAAAAAATCAGGGAAATAGTGCCATTAGATGCAAGCATACAGGACATTTACTTTGACCCGGCATTCTCACAAGTTACAATAGAATCAATAAAGCCAGGGCTTGTTATTGGAAAAGGCGGGGAAACAAGCAAGAGGATTACACTTGAAACAGGCTGGACTCCAAACATAATCAGGGCGCCAACACAGCCCTCGGAAATACTGAAGGGGATAAGACACCACTTGCACAAATACAGCGATGAGAGAAAAAAGATACTGCAGGAAACAGCGGAAAAAATCTACAGTGAAATAGCGCCAAACGCAAATGAATGGGTTAGATTCATTGCACTTGGAGGATTTAAACAAGTGGGAAGGAGCGCAATACTGCTTGAAACACCCCATACAAAAATACTGCTTGATTGCGGAATAAATGTTGCAGCAACAGATGAGCCATATCCCTACCTTGATGCACTGCACTTTCCGCTAAGCGAGCTGGATGCAGTTATAGTGAGCCATGCGCACCTTGACCACAGCGGCTTTGTCCCATATTTGTTCAAAACCGGTTTTAGGGGGCCGGTGTATTGCACCCTGCCAACCAGGGATCTTATGACATTGCTGCAGTTTGATTACATTGATGTAACAGTAAAAGAGGGGAAGGAACCAATCTACAGTGAAAAGGATGTAAAAGAGATGGTGAAATACTGCATAGCAAGGGAATACAGGGAGGTAACAGACATTGCACCAGATATAAGGCTTACATTGCACAACGCAGCACACATTCTTGGAGCGGCGTCAGTGCATCTGCATATTGGGGAGGGGGCACACAACCTGGTTTACACTAGCGACATCAAATTCGGTTTTACAAGGCTTTTCAACAATGTGGACATGCACTATCCAAGGCTTGAAACATTGATAATTGAAAGCACCTACGGCGGCAGGGAAAGCATTCAGCCAAACAGGCAGATGGCAGAGGACAAAATGCTGCAGGTTTTGAAGGAAACAATCCAGCAGGACGGGAATATTCTCATACCAGTTTTTGCAGTAGGCAGAGGACAGGAAATAATGCTTGTTCTAGAGAACTTTTACAGGAAGGGATTAATTGACTTGAAATGCTATGTTGACGGAATGACAAGGGAGGCAAACGCAATTCACACAGCTTACCCAGAATACATGAGGCAAGGCATACAAAGAAGAATACTGCAAAACGACAGCCCTTTTACAGCAGAGTTGTTTGAACCAATGAACAACAAGAACGGAAAAACAAGGGACGACATCCTGGAGGAAAAGGGCATAGTGATAATTGCAAGCAGCGGAATGCTGACAGGCGGAGCAAGCGTGGAATACCTCTACAAAATGGCAGAGGACCCAAAGAACTGCCTGATATTTGTTGGCTACCAAGGAGAGGGAAGCCTGGGCAGGAAGATTCAAAGCGGTTTGAGAACCTTTCCAATAACTGATAAAAAGGGGAAAACAAAGGCACTAAACCTAAAGCTGAGGGTGGAAACAGTGGAGGGCTTTTCAGGCCACAGCGACAGAAACCAGCTGCTTGCCTATGTGAGGAACTTGAAGCCAAAGCCAAAAAGGATCTTTGTAAACCATGGGGAGAAGGGCAATGCAGCAGACTTTGCAAAGACGCTTTCAAACCGATTCAAGCTAAATGCAACCTCATTGAACAATTTGGATGCAATAAGGCTAAGATAGAATAAATCTCTTTCTTAAGGAAAAAAATTGTTTCTTATTTGGGCAATTATACATAACGGAAAAATTTTGGAATTTTCTTTTTTTCAAAAATGCGGGGGAAAAAGCAAATATACATAAGCAAAAAACCCGCATCGGGCTCTATTTTTTTAATAAAGCTGAAATTTCTTAATATACATAAAAAAAAGCCCTATTTGACCTTCTTTGACCGAAAGGTATTAAAAAAGGAT
>JAFCFG010000117.1 GCA_017608725.1 Candidatus Iainarchaeum sp. | reverse complement strand
GTAAAAGTTCGGGTCAGGCGCCTTTA
The DNA here is from genome assembly GCA_017608725.1 of Candidatus Iainarchaeum sp. Classification (GTDB taxonomy): domain Archaea; phylum Iainarchaeota; class Iainarchaeia; order Iainarchaeales; genus JAFGDB01. Next base: position 3,567 of record JAFCFG010000117.1, on the reverse strand, counting down.
ACAAAACAGTTTTTGCATCAACTGCCTGAAAAAGCTCTTTTATCTTTTCCCTCAAAACAAAAACCACCAGATTTCCCAATTATCTTGGCTTGGACTTTTCAAGCAGCAGCTCAAACCACCATCTTCCCCTGTCTGATTATCCACTGCTCCCTGCCATGCTTGTCAATTGAATAAATATCCAGCTTCTGCCTTGGGCTGTTTAACACGATGTCACAGTGGTATGTTGTTTGCCTTCCAGGCTCATACCCTGAACCCAAAGCAATGTGAATCATTTTGGCAAGCTTCTCTGTTTCAATCAAATACCTGCTTAACCTTGCCTTGGGGTTTGTATTGATGGCAAATTCTCCAACCCTGTCAAAGTTCTTTCGCATGGAATTAATGAGCCTCTTCGGCATGCTCTTGTTCTTTTCAAACAGCTTAATCATGTGCAATGACTCCCTCTTCCTCTTTCTGAGAGCCTTTAATATCTTCTTGCTTCCTGCCAAAACCCTGTATCTGCCGTTCCTCACTTTAACAACCAGGGGCTGCTTTTTTCCAATAACATAGCTTTGGTCTATGTTGATTACCACATCCCCTACAAAAAGCCCCTGCATTTTGTGGGGGGTAAAGAAGACTTCTCCTCCAGGGAAGTTGCCATACCTTCCAGCAATTGTTTTGAAAATCTTTCCTGCTTCGTGCGGCACTTTTGGATTTACCTCTATATCACTGCTTAGAACAGGGCTCTTTTTGTTCAATATATGAGTCAAATCCAACCTCAAATCTGTTTTTCCTCCCTTGACTTTCCTTCCCTTTACGAACAATGTTTTGCTCTCTCTGAGAATAGCTCTTATTCTGTCTGCCTTTTCTCTCATTGCAAAGTAGTCAACATAACATGCCCTGACATAGTTCTGAATTGGCAGGGTTTCGGTTATCGCATATCTTGTAAGGGGCTTTCTTCTGTCAATCTTCGATTGCTCAGCCCACCATGGCTTTAAAAACATCTGGCCCGGGCTCTGCCACCTTGTTTTCTTGTTTGGGCTTGGATAGCCAATTTTAATTCCAAAGAAGTGCTTTCCGCCATAGCCCTTTCCGTGAATGGCAAAGCTTGCATGGCTTGGTTTTAGTTTTCCGGCGCCAATGAAGGGAGAAAGCTTTTTGAATGCTTTGAACCAGGGTTCGTTTATTTTCTTCTCATATTCACATCCAATAAGTGTTGCAGCAAGGTCGCTTGTTCTCTCCATTGGCTCAAGCTGTGACATTCTTGCTGTATCTGCTGCCATTGAAACGCTTTTGCACAAACTGTTTCCAGCTAAGGCAAATGTATAGGCAATCGCAAAACTGTCCAGGTAATCCTGCAGGGGCAACTGCAGGTTTTTCTTTTTTGGAATGAGTTCAAAGCCAATGCTCAGCCTCTCTTTTTTTCCCAGGCCATAGCCTTGTTTTAGAATCCTTTTGTTTGTTGCAATCAGCTGCTTCCATTTGAAGCGCTTGAACCACTGGTTTCTGAATTCAATTGATTTATCCCCTGCCCTAAACCCCTTTTTGGCTGCAATTAGCTCAAGGCCTGGCTGCTTGAACAGCTTTTCAAAGTACTTGCTCTTTGTTTTCTTTTCAACGGATTGGATAAAGCCATGCAGGGCTTTGGTTGCCTTGCTTTCTTTGCCCTCTTTTAATTGGTTGTAGAGCTTCCATGTTTTACGCAGCACTGGCAGCACTCTCCTTTCTTTTCCCATTACAAACACGCTGCTGTCTGCTCCAAGTTCATCTATTGCCCTGCTTAACGGGGCCAGGCTGAAAAAGGCCTTTTCATTAGCCAATTGCATTGAGATAATGCAGGTTTCTCCTCTGGAAAGCAGCCTCTTCAAAGCCCTTTTGTAATAGGCAACGTCTTTGTTGAATTGCTTCAATTTATAGCGCATTATGGGTAGCCTCTTTTGAATGAATGGAAAAGCCAAAGAAAACAAAAACTATTCTATTTCTTTTTCAGCATTGGTAAGCCTGTTCTCTTGTTCTCCACTACTGTAAAACCAGGCGGCATGTCAATGCTGCCAGTGCTGTCCTTGCTGAAATAAAACAACCTGTCCCTCTGATGCAGGTAATATTTCACGCCTTTACTGTTTGTATGCTCATAGCCCATAGAAAACCCCCTTTAGAGATGTACTACTATTAATGGTTTCTTATTATTAAATTTTTTGGCTACATGTCTGATATGGGCAAAGGGGAGTTAACAGCGAGATTCAAGCAATTTTGCATGGAACTCACTGAAAAAGACAGAATCGCGATAATTCACCACAGCGATGCAGATGGGTTCTGCTCTGCCCTTATAGCGGCAAAAGCGGTGGAGAAGCTGACAGGGAACAAGCCAGTTGTAGTGCAGCATTTTGAGTATGGAAACGTTGAGCAGGGGAAAAAGGGGCTTGAATCAATGCGAAAGCACAAGGCAAACAAGCTGATAATAGTTGATATAGGGATTGACAGGGCGCCCCAAGGCGCTGGTGAAGTCTGCCCCCTTGAGCAATGCCTTGTAATAGACCACCACGAGATGATAAACGATTTAAACAGCGAAAAAACAGTTTTCCTCAAAGCACAATTCTTCACAAAGAGGGACCCAAGCAGTTATGTGACATCAAAGTTTGCATTCGACCTCTTCAACAGGGTAATTGATGTAAGCGAATTGGACTGGCTTGCATGCATTGGAATCATCGGAGACATGTCTTTGGGTAAGTGGCAAAACTTCATTAAAAAAACGATTGAAAAGAGAGAGATTTCAATTGAATGGCTTTACAACTTTGCTGACTTGATTGCAGCAGTTGAAGTACTTGCAGAAAAGAGGATGAAGGAGTTGTTCTGGTTGTTCTACAACGCAAAACAGCCGGAAAAAATACTTGGAAGCAGGTTCAAGCAATATCTTAAAGAATTCAAAAGGGAAAAAGACGGTTTGGTTGAGGGCTTTGAAGAGAAAGCAGAGCACTTGCCGGAACTGCAATTGTACTTTTACGCGATAAAAGCAAAACACGAAGGCATTAAAAGCTATGTAATAAATGAGATAAGCAAGATGCATCCAGGCAAAACAATTATCCTGCTGCAGGAGCTTGGCGGCAAAAGACTTAGGTTCAGTGGCAGAAGGCAGGATGGAAAGGTCAAGGTAAACCAATTGTTAATGAAAGCAGTCAAAGACATAGAGGGAGGAAGTGCAGGCGGTCATGCGCCGGCAGCAGCAGGCAGCATTCCAAAAAAATTTGCAGAGCAATTCAAGAAAAACGTGGTAGAGATCCTGAAACAAAAATACGGCAAGTGAAGCCGTTTCTCCTTCGCCAGCAGATTGCTTTTTCTCTGCCAGCTTTCCCTCGTTTTTACCGGCCCCTAACTTTCCTTTTTGTTATCATTGCTTCGAATTCCCCCCATTCAATGCCAATCCTCTTTGATTCTGCTTTCATGTACTGCAAGACAACGTTTCTTGCAATCCCTCCAATGTAACGTTCTGGGTGCTCTCTGCTTGTTGCCTTGTCCAAGGCAGTGAAGGCCCTTAACTTGGTTTCCTGCACCAAGTCCTGGACTGGAATTTGGATGTTTTCCGGAACAGCAAAT
>JAFCFG010000116.1 GCA_017608725.1 Candidatus Iainarchaeum sp. | reverse complement strand
TGTTTTTTGCCCGTAATCAAAAATGCCTGTGCTGTGCGTGAACCCAAACTTGTTGTATTGGCTTTCCTTTCCCAAACTGCCCCCAACAATTTCAATGTTTGGTGCATCTGCCGGCATTATTTTTTGAGCCATCTCGTACAATTCCAAAGGGTAAGACCAGCATTTCTCCATTTCATGGCACTCGTTGTCTATTTCGGTTGGCTTCAACGCAATGGTGAAGACAAGAGGCGCGTCCATTCTGCCTCCCCTGCTGCTTGGTAAGTAGCTGTGTGAGAAATTTAGCAGGCCATCCATTAACAGCAGCAGAGAATCCTGGTCGCCGTCAATGTTCCTTCTCTTGGTTTGGTGAAAGAACGGATGGGCAAAACAGCATCTTGCCTTTGTGTATCCAATTACCCTGCCTACTATTGCTGCTGAGGTGTGCGGAGCCAAGCCAAGCAAAAGCTGCCCAACAAGGTCCTCCTTTTTCTCTATGTTGAAGTATGGTTCCATTTTGTAAAAGCGCTGCAGCAGTTCATCAATGAACTTTGTGGTCTTTACAAAGAATTCCCCTGCCTGGTCATGAATCACAAGGTCTTGTGGCATTAATTCAATCATCTGGTGTTCATTTTGCAATTCCTTGCCCTCAATATCCTTGCTGTAGCCCAGTTCTATTAGTTTTTTCACCGGTGTTCCGATTTCTGCAGCTGTAAAATGCGTTAGGGGCGCATTTATTGCCTCATACCTTATTGTTGCGTCCCTGAAAATGTGCAGGCCATGTTTTGCCCTAAGAATGCCTTTTTCCAAGGGCTCTGCTATCTTGTCATGGTTTATTATTCCCTTTACTCCCTTTACCAGTTCCGGAATCCTAACGCCCAAACGCTCTGATGCATGTTGCATCATTGAATCCAGGTCAACCTCCCTTTTGCTGAAGGAAGTTGCCAAGCTGTTGCATTTCAAGCACCTTTCCCCTTCACTGACCTTGCCGCAGTTTGGACACAGCCTAATTTTTTCTGCCCTTTGATTGCAAATGTAGCAGAATGCCTGCTCTTTTATTTCCTTGCATACCGGGCACTTGTACAATGCGATTTCAACGTTTATCTTTCCTGGCTTGCCATCTGCCTCACTGAGAACTGCTTTGTTAATGCTCCTTATGTTGCCGCCGTGCAACCCGATTGGAAACAGGACATGCGGGTTTCCAATCATTTTCCTCGGCCTGCTTGCTTCTGGTCTGCCCATCCTGCTTCCCACAAATGTTCCCGCTTTGTCCCTTACAATAAGGTTGCTCAACTTATTCAGGGCTTCAATCACTGTCCTTGATTTTCCAACAGTCTCCTTAATTGCCTTCATGTCCTTTTTCAAAGCAAGGGTTTTTTCCAATGCAATTGCTTCCTCTTCTGCTATAATTATTTTGTTCCCTTCAACAGTGTGAAGCAGGCCGATTTTTTCAAGCAGTTCCTTTAACTCTGGCTGCTTTTCTAGCTGCAGGCCCTTCTTCTCCCCTTTCTTCCCCTGTTTCAAAAATCCAATTAGCTGGACCAGCTCTTCTCTTTCAAGCACGCTGTAGTAATAGAGGGCATTTGGATGCAGTGGCACGTTGTATTTTTCACTCAGCTTGATTGCCTCTGCAACCCCCACTTCACTTGGCTTAAGCAAAAACCTTTCAAACTGTTTCTTTTCCGCTGCAGCCTTTCCCAGCTGCTTTTGCAGTTCTTTGGACCACCATTCACTGCAATATCCGACCGGGACAAGCGGATGTGCGCTGTACCTGAAGTCTCCAATGCTTACAAGCAAATCTCCCAAAAAGAGGATTTTTTCAACCTTTGGCCTTAGTTCAATTGCTTTTTCCAAACTGTCTACCTTTACCACGCTTCCATTAGCCAGCCTTACAATCGGGCCCTCAATGCTGTCAACAGGGCAGATTCCAGCTGCCTTCCCCGGCCTTTCAACCTTTATCTGTGTTGCAACAGCGACAAACCCATCCAGTAAGTGCATTGTTGCTGGGTGCATTCCTTTTCCCATTGTCCCCATATTTCTTGCCCTGCCATACCTCAGCCTGAAACCACCCGGCCTGCTTGGATAGCAGAATATCGGCCTTCCAGCCGCAGTTCCAGCCAAAAACTTTTTGTTTGGCTCTATCCTTCTTCCACTGCTTTCGCTTTTCCCAACTTTTATTATGTCCTCCAACCAGCTCCAATCAAGCCCAAGCTGTTTTGAGAACTTAAAGATTTTTGGTGCTTTTAATGCAACTCCCTCACTGATTACAAGACACATTCCTCCTCTGACCCTGTTGCTCCCGATTCTGGGCAGGTTCCTATGCACTGCCACTTCCCTTTCCTCTGTTGGTTCTCCGTTAATGCACACATTGCACCCCCTTACAATTTTTCTTACTTCGTCATCGCTTAGCTTGTATTGCCTGCTTACAAGTTCCTCGTAAATCTGGCATTCTTCAACATATCTTTCTACTTCATCCTCGGTTGGCTTATATCTGTCCAAGCCGAGCAGTTCCCTTGCATAGTCTCCCAGAATCAATGGCAGAACAGCAGAGGTTCCGCCTGCGGCCCTTATTGGGCCAGCGTAGTAAACGTCTATATACTTGCTTCCATCCGGGTTTTTGCTTATCTTTATTTCCGGCACGCCATCCAGTGGTGCGACAACAACCCCTTCTGTGTTGAGCACAAGCCCTGTTTTTATTGCCTGTTCAACCCTTTTCTGGTCGTCCTCGATTTTGCACCACTGTTGTTCAATAATTTCCCTGAAAATTTGGAAAATTGCATCCATTCTGTTGCCTTTCTTTTCCTCAAAGACCTCCCTATACCTTTTTGCTATTCCAGGCGGCCCAATGATTGTTTCTGTTCTGTCAGCCAAATCTGCAACCGGTGTTGTTTCAATTTTTGTGCTTACATCAAGGCCCTTTGCTTTTGCTTTTTCTGCAACAGCCAGCTGTTTTTCAACCTCGTTTATTATTTTGCTGTAGTATTTCTTTACTTCGGGCCCTGCTTCAATCTCAATTTTCAGTCGCATGTTTTTTTCACTTTTTTGGAATTTTTTTATTTCCCCAAGAAATAGTTTTCCGTTATCTTCCTTGTTGCAAGGTTCAGAACTGGGACAACACAGGGAGTTGGCACATGCCCCAATTTTATTTGGTAATCTGTTCTCCCCTGCCAGGTCCCGCTGTTTATTACAGTTGCACCCCTGTAGTTTCCATAAGCGTTGTGGTGCATGTCCCCAATATAAACCAGGTCCGGCTCTTGCTTTATTACAAGGAAATCTTCTCTTTCCGGAATATATGGCTGTTTCATGCCGTATGCAGTCATGGTGTCCCTTCTCTTCAGGGCTTCAATCATTGCCTGTTCGGGGTGTTCGCTATTCAAAAACCCAACACTTGAGATTAGGTCATGCAATGCCGCCCCATGGTAGAGCATTGTTAACAGTCCCTCTATTGAAAGCCAGCTTGGGCTTCCGACAAAGTGAACATTCTCCAATTTACTTAGCTCTGGCACGAATTCTTTTGGAATGGCCGGCTGTGGGTCGGCCCATCTTACCGCATCGTGCTGCCCTGGGCATATAACTACTTCAATGTATTCTGGCACTTGCATTATGAGCTTGCTGAATTCCTCGTACTGTTTGTGCACGTCTTTTATGTTCAATTCATTGAATTGGTTTGGATAGATGCCTAC
>JAFCFG010000115.1 GCA_017608725.1 Candidatus Iainarchaeum sp. | reverse complement strand
GACTGTACCCCTGTCTACATCAGGGGGCAAATAGAGTGAGATCAACTCAGTGCCCCTGCCCTTGAACTTGGCCAATTTCTTCAGTTTCTTCTTGAACTGGGCTACTTCAGCTTCAGTTATTTCCTCCAAATGCCCTTTGGTCATGTTGCTGCACCTTCTAAAAGCAGGCAGAGGCCAATATTTAAATAAGCCTTACTTATATTTAATAAAACAAACAATTAAATTACCAATTGAGCTGCTGAGCATGTTTGAGGGAATGTTTGAAATATTCAACGAAAAAAAGGAGGAAGGGGGTGAAGAAACTGAAATAAGCTATCCGGATTCTGCTTCCCAGCCTTCTTACAGTGCTCCCTCCAACGTTTTTGTTGTAAGTGTCGGAGGAAGCATTCTCCTAAACGGGAAGCCAAATTCTGAGGCAATTGCAGAAATCTCCGAATGCTTCAATGAGCTGATAAGGCAAGGCCACAAGCTTGTTTTGGTTGTTGGCGGAGGCAAGGTTGCCAGGGACTACGTAGATGCAGCAAGGGCTCTCGGAGCAAACAACTTTGAGTTGGATGAGTTGGGAATTAAAATCACGAGAGCAAACGCTTCTCTCCTTCTGCCAGCAATTGAAAATGCACATCAATCCATTCTCACTGATGTAAAGCAATCTGCAGAGGTGCTTGCCCAAGGCAAAACACCAATCTACGGCGGCCTAATGCCCGGCTTTACAACTGACGCAGTTGCTGCCCTTCTTGCAGAATACTTAAATGCTGCCTTTATCAACCTAAGCAATGTTGACGGCATCTTTACAGCTGACCCTGCCGCCCATCCATCTGCAAGGCTCTACCGCGAGTTGGATTATGACAGGCTGCTTGAAATTCTTATTGGAAATGCAATGAAGCCCTCGCAGAACTTAATTCTTGATTTACCAGCAGCAATGATTTTGAAGAGGAGCAATATAACTGCCTACTTCCTAAACGGCCATGATTTGCAAAACTTCAAGGCGGCTGTTCAAGGAATGTCCTTCCATGGGACAATTGTCAGGGCTGGGGCCTCAGAGTTATTGGAGGGAGACAATGAAGAATCCTTCCAAGAAAAACGTTCCTGCAAAAGAAAGGCCCCAAAGAGAAAAACCGCTAAGAAAAGAAAAACAAAGCGCATTCCCAGGGATGATGGGCCGCTTGACCCGGACGAAATAGATTTCTAGGTCAGCTCATCAAAGCCGTATTCTTCAATTTTTTTCTCGCCCAATGCAATCAGCAGCTCGCCTGGATTCACTATGGGCTGTTTAAATGAAGAGCTGTCGTCCAACGCAATCCTTGGGCAGGCAGTGCTTGCAATCGCCTCTGCTTTTACTCCAAGCAAATAATCAGGCTGCAGCAAATCTGAAACAACGATAAAGGCTTTTTTGCCTTTGCCCTCAGCCTTTTTCTTCAACTCCATTGCCAGCTTCATCCTCTGCTGCCCCCTCTTGGTTGAAACCCAAACAGCCATGCTCTTTGCTCTTCCAGCTTTTTCAATCATCGCAATCCGCTTCCTCAAGAACAAATCCCTTTGCTGTTTCAGTCTTTCCGCAGTTCCCTCAACCGGGTTCACGAGGAAAACAGGTTTATTGCAGCAGAAGCTTATCCCCAAAGGATGAAATAATCCATCTCCGAAAAAGACGATTGCATCAGCCTTGCCTGCAACACTCTTTACTGCTGTGTAATTGCATCCAAGCAGCTGGCCTGCCTCAACGTTTTTTCCCTTTCCAATCAGGACAACAAAGCCCCTTTCCCCCAATTCCTTTTTCACTCCACTCAGATAAGGCAGGTACTGGATTGTAGTGCACAAGGCAATTTTTTTCACTTTTTCCTTTTTCAGCAGTTCAGCTGTTTTCTTCACCAGCAGGCCAAGTTTTTTCTTGCCCAATTCATATTTCAATGGGAGGTAAACTGTTTCAATTCTGTGCTGTCCTAAAAATTGTGTGTGCCCGAAGTGCAGCAGCAGGTCTGCCCCAAGCGCCTTTGCCTTCTCGTCAGCAACACCACATGCACCAAAGCAGGGCGCAACAAAAGCAAAAACTGTTGCACCAGTCTTTTCTTCAACTTCCTTTACAATTTCAGTTATCTTTGTTTTCAGCCCTTCAGGTACTTGAATTGCTATGGTTTTTGCGTTTTTTTCTTTCGCTGCCTCTGTTGCCTTTTCCAATTTTAATTGAAGCATGTTTTTTCACTGCTTTTTTAGCACTTCTTCCGGCGTTTTTCTTGGAATGTCCAGTTTGTCAAAGTGTTTGTCAAAGCTGATTATTGCTCTGCAATTGAATTTTTTTGCACAATAGTATTGCAGTGCATCACCAAAGTCCAGTTTTTTGCTTGACGCAATGTTCAGAGCCGTCAAATCATCTGCAAGCAGAGAATGCCAGATAAGCAGTTTTTCCATACTTGCAATTGTTTGGATGAACACTTTCAGTTCTTTTAAGCTACGTAATCTTTCAATAGTGGCTTCTATGCTGTGAATTGCAAAAGAAGAGCAAATTCCCTCAATTTCATTGCTCTTGATTTTCCTTAACAGTTCTTTGCATTGTTCCTTGTTTTTTCTTGCCAGAAGTATCTCCAGGAAGATGTTTGAATCAATCAGGTACATTCAATCACTTTTACTTAAGTAGAGGGGCATTTTGTGCTGCAATTCAACAGAACTCAACTTAGTGTCTTTCAGTAAGCCATCCAGCCTCTCAATATTAGCTGCACCTTTTCTAATCTCAATTCTACGTGTCCAATCGTCAATTGCAGCATTTGCAGCTTTGCTCAAAGCCCCCTTGCCATATCCGAATGTTCGCATGGCTGTTTCCCTGAATTTTTCGGCCTTTTTCTCATCCAACTGGACTTTTAATGTTTGCATACGGGACATATGGACATATGGCCAAAAAAAGCTTTTAAATCTATTCTCTTTTCTTGTTTAGAATAAGCTTCTTTTCTTCCACGAGAACAACGTCCCTTATTTTTTCCACTGCGTCAATGTTTGCTGAAACACTGTCAATTCCAAACCTTACAAGGTTTTTTACCATTTCCGGATTGCTTGCTGCCTGCCCGCAAATGCTTGTCTGCACTTTTGCTTTTCTGCACTTTCTAATAACGTGGCGCAATTCCCTCAAAACAGCTGGATGCAGTTCAGTAAACAGCCCTTGAATTTTCTCATTATTTCTGTCAATCCCCAAAGTTAATTGAGTTAAATCATTTGTTCCAAAGCTGATGAAGTCAATGCCCTCTTCAATCAATTCATCAATTATCCAAACCGCTGCTGGGGTTTCAATCATGACCCCAAATTGCAGGGCCTCACTCTCTGGTTCAAGCCCAACCTCTTTTGCAATAGCCTTTGCCTTTTTCAGCTCATCCACGTGCTGCACAAAGGCGAGCATTATTCCCAAATTATCAAAGCCCTCTTCAATCAATTCCTTTATTGCAGTAAACTGGGCTTTCAGCATTTCCGGTTCATCCAAATCCCTGCGTATTCCGTGCCATCCAAGCATTGGGTTATCCTCTTTTGGTTCCTTTTCCCCTCCCTCTAACTGCCTGAATTCGTCACTTCTTGCATCAAATGTCCTGTACCACACCGGCTTTCCCTTGAAGAGAGCAGCCACCTTTTTTACCCCTTCCTTAACTGCCTTTACAAGCTCATCCTTCTTGCCCTCTCTAATGTACTCTGCCG
>JAFCFG010000114.1 GCA_017608725.1 Candidatus Iainarchaeum sp. | reverse complement strand
CAACCATTTTTTGGACCACAACAGCTATGCCAACCTTGTCTGTCGGAAAATTATTCCTTCTCCTGTAGTAGATTGCTCTCGCTGTAAAGAGTGAGGCCCAGCAGTTTTGCACTGCCTCCACTACCCTGCTTGGCCCTCTTACATTCAGGAATGTTTCCTGCTGTCCTGCAAAACTTGCTTCCGGCAGGTCCTCTGCCGTTGCACTGCTTCTTACTGCAACAAATTCCTCTTCACTGCTTGTAAGCCAGGCAAGCTTTCTCTCTCCCAATTGGCAGTAGGCTTTCTTTATTTCGTTTGCAAGCTCTTCCGACATCTTTGTTTTCTTTATCAGTTCCCTTATCTCTTTGCTTACCTTTATCAGCTGCTCTGAATTCTCCACGTCAATTGAATCAGCCTTTTCCACAACCTCCTTCTCTATGCCTGTTTCCCTTAAATATCTGAAATACGCTTGTGCCGTTACAACAAAGCCGGGTGGAACAGGAAAGTTGCTGTTTGCCATTTCACCCAAATTCGCGCCCTTGCCCCCAACAGCAGGTATGTCCTTCTTGCGTATCTGCCTAAACCACAGTATATCAGGCGCATTGTTTTCAAAACCAGGCATTTTGAATCCAGTAAAAAAGAATGCATTTTTCTTTAATAAATTAACCCTTTTTGGGTTTTCCGCAAGACTGCCAAAGCAAAAAATTAAATACGATTAAAAACAATTAATTTTCCGGATATGAGAAAATTCAAGAGCACGCCGCAGAAGAAGTTCCTTGGAATGGTAATTCTCTTTGCCGGGATCCCGCTGTCCCTCCTTCTCTATGCCCTGTTCATAACCGATTGGAGGCCAAGCACTGACACAACTGTAATTGTTGTTGCCCTGGCAGCGATTTTCTACTACTTCTACAGAAAATACAAAAAACAGCCCGCCAAACCACGGGAAATCGAAGAGCCTGCTGAACAACCAGATGAAGAAATCCCTGCTGAATCAGAGGCTGCTGAGCCTGAAGAAGAACAAACGAAATAAAATAAAATCAGCCTAAAATAAAATCAGTCTTTTTCCCCTTCTTCCTTCTTTTCCCCTGGCTTCTCTTCCTTCCTTTCTCCTTTTCCCTCTTCCTTGGTTTCTTCCTTCCCCTCTTCCTTCTTTTCCCCTGGCTTCTTGCCTTCCTTTTCTGCTTCCTTCTCCTTTGCCTCTGCCTCTTCTGCCTGGATTTCTTCAACTGTTATCTGCTTTACCTTCTTTGGCCTCGTTCCAATGCTCTCAACATCTGTTCCAACCCTTACATTTAGCTTTACCGGCATTTTTGATTTGGCCCTTAGCAAGGCCTCTTTTGCTGTTTCAACATTTGCCTTGTCAACCAGAATGCTGATTATCTTCTGGCCTGGCCTAACTCTCACAGCCCTGCCAATTGTTGAGCCAAACGACCTGCTCATCCCCTGAGAAACCCTGTCTGCTCCAGCCCCCTGGGCTTGCTTGTTTTCCCTCAGAATTTGGAAAGGATAAACCCTAATTCTCATAAAGTAATTATCAGAACCAAGTTCTCTGTGCAAATACCTGTTAATTGCAATCCTCGCGCTCTCAAATGCATTGTCCCTAATCTGCTTATGTTCTTCCACAACAAGGTCAAGAATGTGGGTGAACTGCTTTAGCGGGTTCCCCATATTGAACTGCCTTGTTTTCAGGCCAGGCGTGGCACCAACAAAGTTCTTTCTATGGACCTTTACCGCATACCTAGAGAAAGCCCTGTCCTTTTTGCTGCTATAGCACCTTCCAGGCCTCAAACCCATTCAAATCACTCAAACAATCAAAACCTAAAAAAAGGATTCTAATGCAATATTTTTGCCAAGAAAAGCTTTAAAAAGCTTTAAGCGGGGTGAGCGCCTTGCAACAAAAAGTCAACGCCGAGCCATGCTTTTCGGCTGAATTAAAATGGAGGCCTTTGCGTTATTTGTTGAAGAGGTATCGGCAGTGGAAGGGGCTGAAGGAAAAAGGAGAAGGGCAAGGGAAGTGAAGTGGTACATGCGTTATCAAAACTTGCGGCATTTTGAGAGGGTGCACGGCAAGGCTTTCCTGTTTGCTTTGCAGCAGCTTAAAAAAGATCTTGTAGGCGAATAAGGAAGAGGGACTTGACAAAAGCCGGGTTTAACACTAACTCACCGCAGAAAAGCTTCTACAATCTGAGTGAAAGGGTTGAGAATGTGGAATGCAAGCTGAATAGGTTAGAACAGCGGCTGATCGGGACCCCTGTAAGGCTTAACAAACCGTAATTTTATGTATAGAATACCCCCTGTTATGTATAAGAAACGTTAGTTTATTATACCATGGCATACCACATATATTTTAGGGTTGTATCTTTTTTGGGATCCTCTCGCATGGGAGGTCACCTTAAAAGAGTTTGAAAGCTCACCCGAAACCCAAAGTTTCGGGACTTTATATTTTTCTGTAAAAAACTTTCTCTAATCCTTTTTTTGTACTCAGTTTGTATCCCAAAACTACGTCTGCTAATTGAATTGCCTTTGAATTAGCACTCTCGTTTACCCGGCCAATAAACTCTAACCTGTTCTGATTTGGAAACTTCACTGTTGCCCTCAGCTCACCTCTTTGCTTTCTGATTGTAACTGGCTTGCCTACTAATTTAAAGCACATTTGAAACAAAAGATTGTGGACTAGCTTTAGGGTTGTATCTTTTATGCCCTTTACTTCAAAGTCTCTGTCAGATTCAACAATCACTGTACCATACTTGCCCAATAGCTTTGTGTGGGTATAGGAAGAAATGTTGTTTGGGATGTAAGTAAGGTAATAATTCTTCTTTTTCTCTCCTAATGGCTTCTTGTGTTCAAAGACGTAGAAGTGAATCTTTGATTTTTTAACAGCATTAAAGACTTTTTTCTGAGCTTTTTTCTTAATCTTTTTGCTGATTTTTACCCAATGCAGGATGCAATCTTTTTTGCCAAACATTGCCTTGCTGATTTCATCGTGCAAAGCATTTATGTTGTTATTGTAGCCAAAAGCAGTGCATGAATAGCTTGCAGCGTGCGAAGCATCAATGGCAATTGTCTTTAAGGCCATTTAGCAGCTCCTGTATAAGTTCAGGGTGCCGAATACTTTTAAGCTTAATCCCATTAATTCCCCCCAATTCCAGAGATATTAGGCAGCCTTAATTCCTCAGCTATATTCTTTTAATCTCTGGCAAGCATTTGTTTTCCTTGAGCAACTTGTTTTGCTCTCTTAGCAGCTTCTTTGTTTCTGCTACTTCTCTTTTGGTTTTGGTTTGCTGGATAAATGTGTTGCTATATCCGTTTCAAATACCCTCTCCAATATCTTGCTGAAGGATTGCTAGTGCCTGCCGCACTTTTTCCGGGTTGTTTCCAGCCAATTCAAGTAATTTCATTAGGCTGATTACGCTTTCCTGGCTTTTTTCCTCTGCTTCCTGCATTTCCCTATTGGCTTGTGGTGTGGGCGTCAGCATATGCTGCCTAAGCGGGGTGAGGGAATCGAACCCTCTTCCTCGGCTTGCTGCATAGTCCGCTTCCCAGTCTTTTTCCGTTTTGCGAAGCAAAACGGTTTCTTTCACCAGCCTTTCTTTTTAAAGAAAGGCTGTCTGCAGGCCGGCGCATAACCATTCTGCCAACCCCGCAAGCTTTTCTTTGGAAAAGAAAAGCTTGCAAAGAAATTCTTTTTCCTGCGG
>JAFCFG010000113.1 GCA_017608725.1 Candidatus Iainarchaeum sp. | reverse complement strand
GTGCAGATAGCTTTCCTATTGACTCAAGTCCTATTGCAATTCCGCTGTAAAATATAATCAGTGCAATGAAGATACTTACAAGGTTCTCAAGCTTGTAGAGACCGTATGGAAACTTCTCTGATTTCACATCAGAAAATCTTACCCCGAAGAAAACAGCAATGCTTGCAACGATGTCTGTAAAAGAATGGATTGCATCAGCAATCAATGCAATTGAACCAAACATTGTGCCGGCTGCAAATTTGAGCAATGAAACAAATGCGTTTCCAGCAACCGAAATCGCAGCTGTTTTTTCAAGCCTGTTCATTTTTTCCTTACCTTTCTCTTGTCATTGGGCTGCCGCATTTTGGGCATTTCTGCTGAAAACAGGGCACGCCCCTTTGATGTGCTACTGTTGCTCCACAAGCAGGACACAGACAATTGCCACCTAGCCCTGCACCAAAACCGCCCATTCTGCCTCTTCCGCCTCTTCCATTCGGCATTTTTTAGCCTCCTCTTAATTTGTATGTTCCACCTTCAATTTTTATGGCTTTCCCATTAATCAGCGCATCGCTGATTTTTTCACCTGCACTGTTCAGGATTCTCCAGAAAGTCGTTCTGCTAACGCCCATCTTTTTTGCTGCAGCAGCCTGCTCCAGTTTACTGAGAAATTTCAGTTTTAGGGCTTCAATCTCCTCAATTTTAAGGCAGGCCTCCTCCAATTCTGCCAGGGGGATAGCCCTTGGCTTGAAGTAGGTTGCTTCTGGTTTACTTGCAACCAGCCTGTGCTTTTTCGGCCTAGGCATAATGAGCATATGTTCATAATATATTTAAACCTTTCGTTCTGCTAAAATAGATATAAAAACGCTTTGCCAATTGTTCCATATAAAATCTTTTGGTAGACAAAATGCACGATGTAGCGGTAATTCAGGGCATAGCAGATGCAGTAGCTGAAAAGCTCAAGGGCAAGAGGATTAAGGAAATGCAGCTTGAGATTGCAATTGGTGCTCTCCGTTTCGTTGAGGAGGAGCACGCCCAATTTTGGCTTGATGAGCTGTTGAAAAAAGAATTTGGCCCTGATTTAAAGCTGAAAATCAATCTGGAAACAATAAAACCGGCAATACGGTGCAGCTGCGGTTTTTCCGGCCAAGTAGATTCCTTCAAAACAACACATGAAATGGCGCACCAGGGGGTTTTTGAAATGCACTGCCCAAAATGCAACAGCGAGGAATTTGAGCTGCTGCACGGCAAAGAGTGCCTTGTAAAGGAGCTGGAGTGGAAAGAGAAGTGAAGCATGTTCCAAAATGAATTGGCGGGAATTGAAATGAGATTTGTTTTGATGGGCATTGGAAACGAATTTGGCTGGTGAAAAGGTGGGAATTAAATTTGTTTTGATGGGCATTGGAAACGAGCTCAAAGGCGATGACGGCATTGGAAACATTATTGCAAGGGAATTCAAGCATCCTGACTGGTTGCCGCTTGCCTGCGAAACAGTGGCAGAGAACTTCGTTGCCGTTGTAGAAAGAGAGAAACCAGAGCTGCTGGCAATAGTTGATGCTGCTGATATGGGCTTGCAGCCTGGAGAGTTCAGGTTGCTTCCCAAGAAAAAGCTCAACAGCGTTGCTTTCACTACGCATTCAATGCCCTTGCGGCATTTGGTTGAACATTTGGAGAAAAGCGCCGGCAAAATCCTGTTTATTGGAGTACAACCAGGCAAAACAGGATTAGGCGAAGGGCTTTCATCTGATTTAGAAAAAAGCAAAAAGGAATTAATTGAAATTCTGCAGAAAAAAGACTGGCATAAAATTGAGGAACTCTAATCCTTCCTGTAATCCGCCAGCAGGAACTCATCAGTGAACAGAAGCGCTTTCACTGGGCAGACCTCAACACACATTCCGCAGAAGCTGCACCTGAACAAGTGGTATTTGATTTTCTTCTCTTTGGGCAGGAATACAACTGCATCGGCGGGGCAGACCATTACGCAGAGCCGGCATCCGATACATCTCTCCTTATGGTATTCCACTCTGCCCCTAAAGCCCTCGCATACCGGCACTGGTGGATTTGCCCTTGCTTTGCCTTGCTTGACCCTCTTCAAAAAACCATTCACTGATTCTGGAACCCTTTTTGAAGGAAATTTATTTGTAAAAGGCCTCCTGAACAACTGCCTGAACAACTCCTTGACCATTTCACCCATTTCAAATCCCTCCCATCAGAGCCACATCAGCCGCTATCAGCAACAAACCAGCCAAAGCTGCAGCATTTGCATAACCCCAATATGCTTTAACTACCTGCGTTATCCTCAGCCTTGGAATTGCAACCCTGATGAAAATTCTTCCAAGGAAAATTGCAATGAACAGCTTGAGCAGGTAGAACAAGGCCTCTGCAGCGGTTGCACCCAATCCGGCAAGCCCAAGCCCTTCGGCAATGCCAAACGGCAAAAACATTGCAACCACAATCGAAGCAAGAGCAACTGTTTTAACCGCATCTGCCAAATAAAAGAGAGCAAGGTTCCTTCCTGAGTACTCAACCAAAACACCGCCAGCAATTTCTGTTTCTGCTTCCGCTGCATCAAACGGAACCTGGCCAAGTTCGCCTGGCATAACAAAAAGCAGGACGAGAAAGAGGATTGCCAAACCAACAAAACCAAGTGGCCCTACAAGCAACCAAACTGGGTTGCTTGCTATAACCCCAAGAGAAAAAACAGGCAAGCCATGTGTCGCTGAACTAAGCAGCCAGGCTACTGAAACAACTGCAATTGCAAACGGAAACTCAAAGCCCAACATTGTTACCATTTCCCTCTGGGAACCAACGGTTGCATAGGGCGAAGCAGAGGCAAAGCCCCCTATAACCATTGCAAGAGAGGGAAGCAGCAAAAGGTAGAGCAGCAGAATCAAATCACCGTATCCCTGCAGAACAGGAGCAAGCCCTCCAATTGGAACGTATAAAAGAATTGTAATTGACGCTGTTAAAGCAAGCACAGGCATGCTGTTAAACAGCCACTTAACAGCATTCCTTGGCACAATATTTTCCTTCAACAGCAGTTTCCTAATGTCCCTGAACGGCTGCGTAACCGGAGGGCCGATTCTTGCCTGCATTCTTGCAGCAAGCACCCTGTCAATTCCATTGAAAAGCAGTCCAAGAACCATGCCCAGAACAGCAACAATTGGCATTGCCAGTATTTTGTAGAAAAGCAACTCATTCATTTTTCCAGCCTCTTCAATTCCCTTGTTTTTTCAACAGACAGCTTATGCAATTTTTCCTGGTTAATAACGGTTCTTCCAGCTGCATTTGCAATTACCGCCCTGTTTGCACAGGACATGCATGGGTCAATCGATGCCGCAACAATTGGGATGTCAGCAATCTGCGTTCCCTCAAGCATTGGAATCCAACTAAGAACATTGTTGTATGTTGGAGCCCTAACCTTCCAGGAGTAGGGCTTTTCCTTAGCAACCATTTTCAGGTAGTGGAATACCTCCCCCCTTGGCGCTTCGTGCCTGCCGATTCCATCTCCCTTCAATGGCCTTAGCTCTGCCAACAGCTTTGCTATCTTTTTCTCGTAAACTATTTTTCCTTTGGGCATTTGCTCCAAGCATTTTTCAATCAATTCAACTGATTGCAGTACTTCCTGCAACCTAACAACAATTCTGTCATAGACATCGCCCCTTACCTCACCCATCAAATCCCTTGGCGTTATTGCC
>JAFCFG010000112.1 GCA_017608725.1 Candidatus Iainarchaeum sp. | reverse complement strand
TCTTCAATTTTAAGGTCCTCCCATTTCGCTATTGGCCCGACTATTGTGTCGTGGTTGCCCTGAATCAAAACAATTCTCTTGCAGTGCTGCTGCAGGAAGCGCAGCATATCAATTACCTCTGACCACTCCTGTTCGGAAATGGATCCAAACTCATGCTTCAGGTCACCGTTTATTACAATGGTTTCAGGCCTGACTTTGCCCAAAACCCTTTTTTCAAGCCTTTTCTTTATCTCCCTGAAGTTAAATCTGGGGAGCATTGCCCCCTGCCTGTTGAACATTTCCTCAATGCCAAGATGCAAATCAGCGATTGCAAGCGCTTTGTCCTTTTCTATCCAAACAGCTTCAGCAAGAGCAAAAATGCCCGGCAGCAGTTCATTTCCATGCATAAATTAAATTCACCCGGATAGTAATTTCAGGAAATGCCTTGAAACAATTCAACAGGCTGTATAAATTAAATTCCCCGAAATAATAATTTTAAATAGGAGTTTAACACTAAGACTATGCAACCATGCAGCTAAAAGAAGAGGCATTTGAAAAAGCAAAGGCTTCCCTGCGAAAGTGCAGCACCAGACATGGCCTTTACGCAAGTCCCCCCCCAAAAGGCTACACCATGGTTTTTGCCAGGGACTCAATGATTGCCTTGATTGGAGCAAGCACTGTTGACAGGGAAAAAGAATTCAAACAGCAGTTTAAGTTGTCACTCGAAACCCTGGGGAAGAACCAAAGCAAAACAGGCCAGATTCCAAATGCGGTTGATTTGTGGGACAAGAGGAGGAAAAAGCAGGTAACCTTTGCAACGCTTGACAGCACGCCGTGGTATTTGCTTGGATTGAAGGCCTACACAAAGGCATACAAAGACAGGGGCTTGATTAAAAAACACAAAGGAATTGTTGACAGGGCGTTTTTCTGGCTGCGCTGCCAGGATTCAGGTGAAGATTCCTTGCCAGAACAGCTTCCAACTAGTGACTGGGAGGATTGCTTTCCGCACAAGTACGGCCACACAATAAACACAATTGCACTGTACTACGCTTGCCTTAATGCATACGGAAAAAGGAAGCGGGCAAGGCAGGTGAAAAGAACAGCGATCGGCCTAAGCAAATTTGATATCAACCTCTTTGACGAAAAGCTTGGTTATTTTCTGCCCTGGCAGTGGAAAAACCACGATGGCATTAGAGAGCAGGAGCATTGGTTTGATTCTCTGGGAAATTTGCTTGCAATCTGCACTGGCTTGGCTGACAGAAAAAAGGCCGGAATGATTTTGAATTTCATTGAAAGGAAAAAAATCAACAGACCCTATCCAATCAGAGCACTCTACCCTCCGATTAGAAAGGGCAGCAGAGAATGGCAGCCCTATTTTGCAAATTGCTTGGCTGCAAAGCCAAACTGGTACATCAATGGCGGCATTTGGCCGTTTGTCGGAGGCTTCTATGTTGCTGCGCTGGTCAAGGCAAAACAGTTTGACAAGGCTGAGCACGAGTTGCATCAATTGGCAAAGGCAAACAGGTTGGGCAGGAAGCACAAATGGGATTTCAATGAATGGGTCCATCCTGGAACAGGAAAAGCCCTGGGGAGTGAGGACCAGGCCTGGAGCGCTGGCGCTTACCTCCTGGCATTCAAATCAGTTGCAAAGAAAAACTTCACCTGCTTTTAACAGAAATAGTTGCTCTCTCTTCTTTGGCAAAGCCAAGCTTTTTCTCAATAGAATTGTAAATGTTCTCTGAGGTCTTCACATAATCAAAGTTTTTAACAGCATGTTTTCTGCCCTCTGCCCCCATCTTCTCTCTCAGTTCATCATCGGTCAGCATCTGCAGCAGGTATTTGGCCAAGTCATCAACGTCAGCCCTAATGTCCATAGTCTTTGGCTCATCAAACTTCACAATGTGCTTCTTTTTGAAGCCCTGCCACTTGTAAACCCATTCCTCTTTCAGCTTGATTTCTTCCCCAACCTTTGCAAGGAAGCCTGTCTTACCGTGCAGCACAGTGTCCTTTATCCCCATGCTGTCAATTCCAAGAACAGGCCTGCCGCAGGCCTGGGCTTCAACCTGAATCATTCCAAAGCCGTCAATCCTGCTTGGTGCGGCATAAATATCTGAAGCATTCAGCAAACAGCACATAAAGTCCCTTGACAGAGGCCCATCCAAGAACCTGACTTTTCTCCTGATGCCGAGCTCTTTCATGATTTTCAACTCATCCTTGTAGTGGTAATATGGTGTCCTTGACTCCCAGCTTTTGCCAACATAGACCCAGTCATGAAATTCCTTGTCAATCTTTCCCAATGCCCGCAATACCTCTTGGAAGCCCTTGCTTGTTGTGTCCCCGCCAGCTGTTAGAATCATTTTCTGCCCTGGCTTTATCCTCAGCATCTTCCTAATATGCTCAATTCTTATATCATCTCTTGGCAATGGCCTCATTTCCTGCATGTCAATTCCAATCGGCATTACCTCAATGTTCTTGTTTGTAACGCCGTCTCTCTTGTAAGTGTGCTTGACCCAGTTGCTTGTCACCAGAATCAAAGGCAACTCGTTAAGAATATCGTGGTAATTTGAAACCCAGCCGTCTGCATTGAGCCATGGAACAGGCGTCATGCCGTAGTGCTGCGGATGCTCAACTATTGCAGGGCAGTCCCCCCAATAGCCAACACCAATCACAACGTCTGGCTTAAAGCTTTTGTAAATCAGTTGCTTCTCAACATCGGCTTCTCTGTCGCAGCAAAGAGCCTCATGTTTGTTGTGCAACAGGCCCCTGTGCAGCATTGTGCCCTGGATGCTAACTCCATCCAGCTCCATTGGAAACGGATAAAGAACTAAACTTTTCATTTTATCCATCAACCACAGCGAAGCTTTCAAGGCGCTGCCCACTGCGTTGTTCGAAGCTTTCGCTATTAAACCCATAGTTTGAACTAATTAATAAAGCTTTCTTTTGCATAATTTGCTCGCTTAAGCGCGTGTTCACATCCGCACTTAGCTTGTTCGGCACGCAGCGATCACCTCGCTCGTTCAGCCTGTAGTTGAAGAAGAAAATTTTTTTGCAGCTCAGCTCTTTGTCCGCAACCATCTCCTTCACTGCCCGATGAACTTCCTTGTGTCTGTTGTGGTTGTATTCGCCGTTGCTTCCGTGGGTGAAGATGAAATTGAATTCGTTCCCCGCTTTCGTTTCCACCAGCATCTCTCTAATCCTTGCCTTCACTTCGTCAAGCGAGTGCAGTTTTTGTTCAACGTTCTCATCCTCCAAGTCTGAGATTGCGCACTTCGCTCTCATTTGCATGCAGGCTTTTCTGAATTTCGGGGCCCTGTCACTATCGTCTCTTCTGCACAGGCTCAAGATAGTCCAATTCCAGTTGGGATGCATCAAAATAGTGCCGCCGCACCAGATTGTTTCATCATCCGGGTGCGCAACCACAACAAGTGCTTTGGCCATGTAAAAATACTAACTGCAAAAAATTAAATACTAATTGTGCTCTGTAGAAATGATTTATAAATGCAAAATTTGAATCCCTTAAACCGGCTTTTAACGGCAAAATAGCAGCAAGGCATTTATAAACAAAATAAGATTTCTACAGTGGGTACTAATTGCAAAAAATTAAATACTAATTTAGTGCTATTAACAACGGTTTGCAATGCAAAGAAGAAGGCTTTTCTCGGTAGGGGACCTTGGTGTTGATGTGCTCCAAGAAGTCGCAAATTCATTTGAATTTGGCGAAGAGCACAGCCTAAGGCA
>JAFCFG010000111.1 GCA_017608725.1 Candidatus Iainarchaeum sp. | reverse complement strand
AGTTCATCCCGATTTCAGCTTGGGTAGGAGACAATGTTGTAAAGAAATCGGACAAGCTGAAGTGGTTTTCAGGCCCGACCCTGATTGAGGCACTGGATGATATTGTCCCTCCAAAGCCACCGACAGACAAGCCTTTGAGGCTTCCAATCCAGGGTGTTTACAACAACATCAAGGGAATTGGAACGGTTCCGGTTGGCAGGGTTGAAACAGGCGTGATGAAGCCAGGTGACAAAATAATCGTAGAGCCAAGTGGTGCAGAAGGGGAAGTGAAAACAATTGAAATGCACCACGAGCAGCTGAAGCAAGCTGTACCAGGAGACAACATTGGATTCAACGTAAGGGGCCTTGGCAAGGGTGATGTTGCAAGAGGCGATGTTGTAGGCCACACCAGTGACCCCCCGACTGTTGCAAAGGAATTCAAGGCGCAAATTGTTGTTCTGTCACATCCAACTGCAATCCCGGTTGGCTATACACCTGTTTTCCACCTGCACACGGCACAGCTGTCATGCAGGATAGAAGCAATCGAGAAAAAGCTTGACCCAAAGACAGGTGCAGTCAAGGAAGAGAACCCAAAGTTCTTGAAAACAGGTGATGCAGCAATTGTCAAAATTGTCCCAACAAAGCCAGTTGTTGTTGAGGAGTACAAGAAATTCCCACAATTGGGGAGATTTGCAATCAGGGACATGGGGCAAACAGTTGCAGCTGGAATGGTGATTGAAGTAACGCCGAGAGAAAAAAAGAAATGACTGCAACTAACCGGTTTGGGGGAATAGTGCTTTTACTATTCTCCCTTTTATTTTTATTTTTTCGCGAATTTTTTCCGCGATTTTGGCATAGGTGAGCTGAAATGCAAAAAGCAAGGATTAAACTGACTTCCGCCAATTACGAGCAGCTCACTGAAATCACTAACAGGATTCTGGGCGTGGCTGAAAGAACAGGCGTAAAGCATTCGGGGGCAATTCCCCTGCCAACAAAAAAGCTGGTTGTTCCAACAAGGAAAGCGCCCTGCGGGGGAGGAACAGAAACATACGAGAGATGGCAGCTCAGGGTTCACAAAAAGATGATTGACATAGAAGCAGATGAAAGAACCCTTCGCAGGATAATGCGGGTTGAAATCCCGGAATCAGTGCATGTGGAAATAGAGTTCAGGGAGTAAGCCCTTAAAAACCCCAGTTTCAAAAAAAGCAATCGCAGGGAATAGAATTAAATTAACTTCGATTTTTATTTGAAAAAATTGAATTTCGGGCAATAGAATTAAATTAATTTAACCCCAATTCTTGGACAGAAACCCTTATTAATATTTGTAAACACATATGTTTACTGTGGTATTATGGTCAAACAGGTTCAGGTTCAATTAAGGGTTCCAAAAGAAACAGTCAAAGGAATTGATTTGATGGTTAAAGCTGGAAAATTCAAGAGCAGAAGCGATGCAATAAAGAGCATGATTAATGCCTATGAGGAAAGGGAAAAGACAAGGAAATTCTTTGAGATGTTAATGGAAAGAAGCAAAGAAGCAAGGGAAAAACCGGAAAAGCTTATTCCATTCAGTGAAATCTAATGGCCTTTGCAATCTACTTCAATGAAAGGGCTGTAAAAGAATTGTATAAGCTGGACAAATCCGCCAGGGAGAGAATAAAAAAAGAAATAGGAAAACTAACTGAATATCCTGGGAAAGGAAAACGCCTGAAATACTGCAACTTCTGGTCACTCAGAATAGGCGATTACAGGGCAGTTTATGAAATACAAAAACCGGAAAAGAAAATAATCGTTCTTTTTATTGGACATAGAAAAAATGTATACGATGAGTTTTCAAGGCTGTTTTAAGAGAATAGAATTAAATTAATTTAACCCCTTTTTTTACTGATTCAAATGAGGGTTTTTCTTGGCTCAGACCACGGAGGGTTTGCCCTGAAAGAATTCCTGAAAGAGAAATTGGGCAAGAAGCACGAAATAAAGGATTTGGGTTGCAGTACGGGGGAGAGCTGCGATTACCCTGAATTTGGCAAGAAAGTAGCAGAATTAGTTGCAAAAAGCAATGGAAAAGCCCTTGGAATTCTGTGCTGTGGAACAGGAATCGGAATGAGCCTGGCAGCAAACAAGGTCAAGGGGGCAAGAGCTGCCTTGGTTTACGATGACTTCACCGCAAAAATGGCAAGGCTGCACAACAATGCAAACATTGCCTGCCTTGGCGGAAGATGTACTGATAATGAAACTGCACTAAAGCTTGCTGAGACCTTTTTAACAACACCCTTTTCCGGGGAGCAGAAGGGGGGAGAAAGGCATCTTCGCAGGGTAGAAAAGATAATGGAAATTGAAAAGAGATACTTTAAATAGAATGCAAAAACCGGGGGCAGTCAAAAACAGGGGGCAGTATTATTTAAAAAAACAAAAAAACAAATAAAAATTACCAAACCCAATTACTTAAAAAAACAAAAAAACAAAAAGGTTACTAATATGTTCAAGTTATTTGACCACAAGGCAGATGTCGGTGTGAAGGGAGTTGGCTCAACTCCGGAAGAGGCCTTTGCCGAATGCGCAAAGGCAATGTTCAGCGTAATGGCTGACTTGAAGAAAGTAGAGGTAAGGGAATGGGACGGCATTACAGTTGAGGCAAAGGATGCAGAAGCCCTGCTTGTAGAATTCCTCAACGAACTGCTCTACTTAAAGGACGTTAATGAAAAGCTGTACAGCAGGTTTTATTTATACATAACAGGTGGTTCTGGCAACACATGCAGCCTTGTAGGGAAGGCAGGTGGAGAAAAAATAGATGCAAAAAAGCACAAGATAAAAACAGAGGTAAAGGCTGCTAGCTACCACCAACTGAAGGTTACCAAAGAAGCAGGCAAGTGGATTGCCCAATGTGTTGTGGACGTGTAAAAATGGGCTTTAAGAGGATTGGAAAAGGAATCTGGGAAATGCAGAAACAGGGCCAGATGAGAGTGCCTGCAAGGGTTTTTGCAACAGAGAAGCTTTTTAAGGAAATAGAGCAGGGAGCAAAGCAACAGCTGATAAATACAGCGCAGCTCCAAGGCATTCAAAAGGCAGCCTTTGGCATGCCAGACATGCATTGGGGCTATGGCTTTCCAATAGGAGGGGTAGCGGCATTTGACCCGAAGGAGAATGGTGTTGTAAGCCCTGGGGGCATTGGATTTGACATCAACTGCGGCGTCAGGCTTATGAGAACCAACCTGGTTGCAAGGGAGATAAAGGCAAAGCTGCCTGAGCTGATGGACAAGCTTTTTGAGTTGGTGCCAGCAGGCGTTGGGGAAAAAGGCAGGATTAGGCTGAAAAAAGGGGAATTAGCTGAATTGTTTGCCTCTGGGGCAGAATACATGGTTGGGAAGGGCTTTGGATGGAAAAAGGATTTGGAGAGAATTGAGGAAAGGGGAAGGATGAAAAAGGCAAATCCGGAGAAAGTAAGTGAAAAGGCTTTTCAAAGGGGAATGCCGCAAACAGGCACTTTAGGGAGTGGAAACCACTTTGTAGAGGTACAGGAAGTGCAGGAAATATTTGAAGAGGAAATTGCAAAGAAATTTGGGCTTTTCAAAGGCCAGGCAGTTTTGATGCTGCATTCTGGCAGCAGGGGGGCAGGCCACCAGATTGCAACAGATTATCTAAGTGTGATGCAAAAGGCAATGGAGAAGTACAAAATATCTGTTCCAGATAAGCAGCTTGCCTGCGCACCCATAGAAAGCCGGGAAAGATCGGAAGAGCACACGTCTGA
>JAFCFG010000007.1 GCA_017608725.1 Candidatus Iainarchaeum sp. | reverse complement strand
CCCGGAACCTGCGATGCCAACTGCAGCAACTCTATTTGCTCAATTGCCTGCTATAGT
This sequence comes from Candidatus Iainarchaeum sp., assembly GCA_017608725.1. Classification (GTDB taxonomy): domain Archaea; phylum Iainarchaeota; class Iainarchaeia; order Iainarchaeales; genus JAFGDB01. The sequence goes on along the minus strand of JAFCFG010000007.1, from coordinate 17,994 downwards.
AATCTAGACTGTGATGATGCCAACAGCGAAACAACAGATGTCTGCAACAACCCAGGAACCTGCGATGCCAATTGTTCTTATAGCGGCTGTACCATTGCCTGCGATAGTGCTGCTGACTGCTATGATGCCGACCCTGACACTACCGATACCTGCCTTTTCCCAGGCACTTGCGATGCCATGTGCAGAAACACAAGTTGCACCATTCTCTGTTCTGGTGACGGCGACTGTTTTGATGATAACCCGGCAACAACCGACAAGTGCCTTCTCCCAGGAACCTGCGATGCAACCTGTTCCAATGAGCCTTGTGCAATTGCCTGTTTTTCCAATGAAGATTGCGATGATACAAACCCAGTTACATTGGATGAATGCACTGAGCCAGGCACTTGTGCTTCCGCCTGTACCCACACAGAGCAGCAACAGCTCTCAATAGAATTTCCCCCAGGCATTGATGTCAATTTTTCCAGGGGCCAGACAGTTGACCTAAATATCCTTGTAAAAGATGACCAGAACAACCCTGTTGAGGGCGCAGATGTTTCCCTAACTGACTCGCTTGGCAACAAAATTGATCTGAATAGCACTGGCAATGGTTACTATTCTGCTTCCTACTATGTTCCAATTGATTTGCCTCTTGGTGAGCAGGCCCTCTCCTTTTATGCTGATACTGGTGACAGAGTGGGCAGACAGCAGCTTCAGGCCTCTGTTAACAAGGGCAATATAAAGGCCGTTTTGGTTGAGCCCAAGGAATTGAGAGCACTTACTAACCAAAAGGTTGAACTAAAATTCAGGGTTGTCTATGATAACAACTCTCTTGTCCAAAAACCCGATGTAAATGCCGTACTCAATGGCGTTCCAATTCCGTTGCAGTCGGACAACAACCTGTTTGTCGGCCATTACTTCTTTTCAGATGCCGACCTTGGACAAGCAAGCCTTGAGATTGATGCAAAGGACGGCTTTGGAAACAGTGGAACAACCCTCCTTACTTTCAGTGTTGAACAGCCCTTTCCCTGGGTTTTGCTTGTCTTAATAATTGCGCTGGTTGCAGTAGTTTTAATAATTCTCTGCCTGTTAAAGAGAATGGGAAAGCTTTTCTCCTTGGAAAAGAAAAGAGCCAGGCTTACCCTCTCCAAGAAAAAGGCCCAAGTACAAAAAGCAGTTGCAAGGGAAAAGGACAAGAAGCACTTGGATAAGAAAATTGCAAAGCACGAATCTAACTTAAAGAAAACAAGGGAGGAAATAAAGCTTGAGAGGAAAAAGCAGGTTATTCTTCAAAAGGGTCTGCCAAAAGAGGCAAAGCATTCTTTGCACAAAACCGGGCTTTCCCTCTTCCTGCTGCCAGGCAAGCTCAAGGGCATTTTCAGCAAGCCTGCGAAGATGGCAAAAAATATGGAAAAGGAGAGAAAGGCCAAGAAAATTGATTCAGAGATTGCCGCTTTAAGGGACAGAATCCAGAACCTTGAATCAGAGTTCTGCAAGCAGACAATAAAAGAGGATTATTTCAGGCAAAAGCTGTTTGAGTACAAGGAGAAAATCCACCTGCTCGAGCTTGAGAAAAAGAAGCCGTAATTATTCCTCAACAGCCAGGCCCAAGTTCTTCTTGTATTCTTTCTTCACGTAGTTGAAGTTCTGGTGGTGTTCCAAAACAGTCAATTGCAGTTCCTGCGTGCCTGTCCTCACACTCTGTTTTGGCCAAATCTCATAGTAGAATGTCTTGCTCTGCCCTGCTGCCAACTCAGGGATTCTTTCAACAGCAGCTGTTTTGTAGCCGGATTTCTCAAGGCTGAATTGTGCTCCCAGGTTGAGGTTCATTGAGAGCATGGCATTTTCCTGTCCTGTGTTAATCAGTTCAACAGTCAGCTGCACTGGTTCCCGCCTGGAAAGCTTCATTCTAAAGGGGGTAAACCTGTTTCTAATTTCAATCATAAAAACCTCTTACCTTGAATAGTTTAAAAAACAAACCCTGACGGGGAAAAGAATAAATACCCCTTGGAATAAACTATTACCAAAGGAAAAAAACTATTTCCTATAAATTATGTATAAAAGTGACCCACCATGGAAGCAACACCAGAGGCAGGCCTTGTAAGAAAAACATTTACCATTAAGAAGATGGATCTCCCCCCAAGTATCCAATTAACCAAGCGCTCTCTCCTTAGGTGGTTTGCCCTTTCTTTCGGCCTTCTCTCAGAGCAAGAATCCAGAGGCACTATATTAAACGTTTTAGATGCTTTGTTCCATTTCCTCCTCAACAAGAAGCACAACCCCACAACCCTGGAAATTCAGGCCTATATTGACAAAAAATACCATAAGAAGATAAGCGAAAAGCTGCTACGCTACCACCTAAACAAGCTGATTGCCCTTGACCTATTGCAGAGAAAGAGCAACCGCTACTTTTTGAACAACAATCCTTATGCTGAGCCAAATACCTTGCAAGAAAGCTTCAATTACTGGGTCAAACAGCCAGTTAATTCAGCAATGGATGACATTGTAACAGTTTTGGCCAAGATTGCTGATTCCTATAAAAAGTGATTCCACTACTTTTTGTGATTAAATGAAACTCGCTGTTGTAATTTCAAAGCAGAACATTGCCGGAATGAACATTTCCGCCTTTCTTGAGGGCAGGCTTCCAAAGAATATGGGCTTGCATTTCATTGAAAAGCACATGTGCTATGCCGATGAGGTTGAAGAGTTCAAAGAGGACTTCATAATTTTTGCTTCCTCTCACAAATCTGACTCTGGAAAGCCAACCTTGTCTACGCACTGTGTTGGGAACTGGTCCAAGGCAGAGCTCGGGGGCAGGGATTTCACGCTTGTGCCAACAAATTCCTTCCTTTTGAAGAACTATTTGCTTGCTTTACAGAAAAAAAAGGACGAGCTTGGCCTTGAGTACGAAGTTTCCCTTGAAGCAACACACCACGGACCCTTCACAACCAAGCCAACAGTGTTCATTGAGCTGGGCAGCTCGGAGAAACAGTGGAGGGACAAGCAGGCAGCAGAGGCGGTTGCCGATGTGATTATTAATTCGACATCGCTTGAGGGAAATTTTCAATCCGCAATTGCTCTCGGCGGTGGCCACTACTGCCCCGAATTTACAAAGCTTGTTCTTAGAACAGGCTATGCTTTGGGCCATGTTTGTCCTGGTTATGCACTAGCCTATCTGGATGAGGAAATGTTTGACAGGGCATTGCATGCAACAAAACCACAGCCTAGTGCAATAATTCTTGACTGGAAAGGCTTAGGAAGGGAGAAAAAGAGGCTTAAGCAGCTTTTGGAGGGGCAAAATTTGCCAATTTTTAGGGTGAGAAAGCTTTTGGGCTAATTTTTCACGACTGCCTTCCCCCTCAGCTGCTTCAGGTCCTTTGCCCCAACCAAGAACATTGCTGTTTTCATTTCTTCAACAATCTTTTTCAAGTATTTTTCAACAGCTGCACTGCCGCCTTTTTGCTGTGCTTTTAGAACAGGCAGCGCCATCCCGCACAAATCAGCCCCTATTGCAATTGCCTTTGCACAATCCAGGCCTGTTCTTATCCCGCCGGAGGCAATTATCTTTCCCTTGAAGACTTTTCTGCATTCTTTTATGCTTTGCACTGTCGGAATTCCAAAATCCCAGAAGGTTTCACCCAACCCTTTCTTGCCTCGCAGTGAATCAACTGCTATCCAGCTTGTTCCGCCTGCCCCTGCAACATCAATTGCCTTTACTCCGGTCTTTGCAAGTGCTTTTGCCGTTTCCAATCCAATACCGTGTCCAACCTCTTTCACGTAAACTGGTTTCTTCAATTCTTTCACCAGTTTCCTCAATTCCTCCACCCTGTTTTTAAAATTGGTTTCACCCTCTGGCTGCATTGCTGCCTGCGCAGCATTGATGTGGACTGCAAGCGCATCTGCCCCAACACCATCCAGTGCCTTTTCAATCTCCTTAGCAGAGTGTTTTCCCAATTCCGTTATTCCAATGTTTCCTGCCAGAAATATTTTTGGCGCAACATCCCTTACAATGTAGGTTTCTTTCAATTCGGGTTTTTCAATCATTGCCCTTTGGCTGCCAAGGCCCATTCCAACCCCAACCGCCTCGCATGCTTTTGCAATGTCCTTGTTTATTTTCTTTGCCTCTTCTACTCCGCCGGTTATTGCTTCTGCCATTAGCGGTGCTTTTAATTTCTTTCCAAGGAATTCCGTGCTTAAATCAACTTCTTTCTTATCCAATTCAGGCAATGCCTTGTACTTTAATTCAACGCTTTCAAAGGAAACATTCTCAAAACCGGCTGTTTTTTTCCTGAATTGCACATTCTTGTTTATGGCAATCTTTATATGCTCTGTTTTTCTGGACTTTGTTGACATTCTACCACTTTATAGTGTTTTTCATACCATTTAAACATTCCCACAACAAATAGTTATGTATAAGTTTTTACTTGTTTAGTGCTCCGCGGATTTTTCTCTGCAAATTTTTCAGATATTCTTTGCTGCCAGCTCTTGCAGCCCTCATGCCACATTCACATTTATCGGGTAGATCCCCTTTTCTCTCCACACTTTCTTGACTTTTTTCGCTGTTTCCTTGTCAAAACAGACTGCTATCCCGCAGTCTCCTGCCCCTGCGCCAGAAAACTTTGCTGCTGCTCCTGTGGAATCAGCTGCTTCAATTAATGTAGTCAGTTCTTTGGTTTCAAGGTTGTTTCCTGATTCCTTTGCAAGCTGTTGCAGTAATGCCCTGTTTTCCTTTATGTTTTGAAGTGTCTTTTCCTTATTTTTCTGTTTGATTGCTTCAATCAGCTGTTCCACAACCTTTTTTATTCCACCATAAATTTCATTGTATCTTGTCCCGTTCCTTGCTTTAAAGTCACGCATTTTCACAACAAGCGCTTTTGTGGAAGCGCTGTATCCAACAAAGCCAACACACAGCACAAAATCCTCTGGCAGCTCAATAGGCTCTGCTTCAAAACCTTTCCATTTTGATTCAATAACCTCTTTCACTGTTTTCCCTGCTTCCAATTCTTCTGCCAGCCATTCTGGGTCAAAGCGCTTGTAAACCAGTGCGCCGCCGTATGTTGAGGCTGCAACATCAAATGCGCTGCCAACTTTTCCCTGCCCAAAGTAGTGGGCGATGCACCCAAGCTTGTAGATTTTTTCCTTTGCAGCAAGGGAATCAATTTCCTGGCCATGCAATTTCAGGGCGGCTTTGATTATTGCCACAACTGCTGCAGCACTGCTTCCAAAACCAATCTTTGCTGTAGAGCCGTCTTTAAGGACAATAGATGTTATCTCTGATTCCGTGCTTGTAGTGAATTTCTTTGTTTTAATGCCCGATTCCTGCAGATACTTCAAGCAGATTTCAACACTGTTTTTTGCCATAACCAGTTTTTCCTCTTCCTCTTTGCTCAGCTCTTTTTTGAATTTCAGCTCTTTCCCATTAAATTCCGCTTCTGCTTTTTCAATTCCCAAATCCCTTGCATTTATCACTATGCCCTGGCTTTCTTCAACCTTTGCCTTAACATACTTGTCTATTGCAAGCACAATGCAGGGGTTGCCTACTTCAAGCACTGCCCACTCACCCGCAAGCATCAATTTCCCCGGCGCCCTAACCTCAACCATTTTTCCATCGCCTCAAAACAAGTGCTCTTCTATTAGCTTTACCCCCTCTCCTGGTTTGCACACAACAGTTTTTTGCACTCCTTCAGTTGCCTGCAGCCTTTTTTCAAGGCTTGGCACGTCCTTTTCAAGGCAAATCACTTTCACCTGTGGCCCGGCATCAATGGTAAAGTATGATTCAAGGCCTTCTTCCCTCCATGCAAGAATTCCATGAATTATTGCTATTGTTGTAGGCATCCAGTATATCATTGCCGGTTTTGTTGTAATCATGGTTGCGTGCATTTTCAGACAGTTGTACTCCGCTGTTTGCCCAACCAGCGCAAAATTCTTTTCTTTAATGCCTTTTTTCACATTCTCAATGTCTTCATTTACTGTTGCAAGCCAGTCCCTGTAGTATGGGCAGGTTTCAATTGTTTGAGCCATCCCTGCCCTGCTTTTAACCTTTTTTTCAGTAGTGCTTACAATTGTTGTAATCATTCTAAATTCTGGCCAGTGTTCTTTTGGTGCAATTTCCTCTGCTACAGAGTCACTCCCATCCTCTTTTTCCCCTGGCTTCCATTCAACAAATCCGCCAAGAACTGACCTAGTTGCACTTCCGCTTCCCATCCTTGCCAAAGCGCTTAACTCTTGTGAACTAAGTTTCAAGCCAGCTGCTTCTGCCCCAGCCGCGCTCAATGCAGCAAAGCCAGATGCACTGCTTGCCAGGCCTGCTGCTGTTGGAAAGTTGTTTTTGCTTTCAACCCTTGCTTTTTCGCTTATTCCTGCTTTCTCCCTGATTAAGTCAAGGTGTTTTTTCACTTTTTTATATTCCGCCCTTTCTTCCCCTAGTTCTGTTCCGTCAAGAACAAAGGCATCTTTTTCGTATTTTTTGTCAAATTCCACTGTTGTAACAGTGTACAGGCCACTCAAAGTCATGCTTGTGCTTCCATTCTGCGGAAGCATCAGCTTTTTGTCTCTTTTTCCCCAGTATTTTGTCAATGCGATGTTTGCGTTTGCCTTTGCCGTAGCTTTCATTTAATTGCCTCCAATTTTTGTTCTGAAAACAGCGTATCCCTTTTCTTCAAGCGCTTTTGCAACCTTTTTCTGCAGCTCTTTTCCTGGCGTCAAAGCCTGCATTAGGCCGCCCCTGCCAGTGCCTGTAAGCTTTGCCCCCAGGGCGCCGTTATCTCTGGCAATGCCCACCATTTCATCAAGCTCGCTGTTTGAAACAGTTATTTTCTGCAAGAGGCCGTGGTTTTTGTTCATTAACTGCCCTACTTTCTGCAAATCAAATTCAATCAGTGCCTTCCTCGCTTCCTCTGCCAAAGATTTGTATTCTTCAAAAACCGGGTTTATTTCATCAGGTTTTTCTTCCTTTAGCTTTCTCACATCATCTACTACTTCTTTTGTGCTGCTTGTTTTTCCGCTGTCGGCCAAAACAATTTCAACAGGCTCTCTTATCTGCATTTTTTCAATTGTGTTTGGGCCCCCTTCCAAGTTTTTCTTAAAGCGCAGCAGGCCGCCAAAAACAGCAGCAGTATTATCTATCCCGCTTGGTGTGCCGTGCGGTCCTTTCTCTCCTTCATATGCTGCCTCATTTATCTTGTCATCATCCCAGTTCATTTGAAATTCGTCATTTATTGCCCTTGCAAGAGAAGCAGCACATGCAGCACTTGCTCCAACACCTGAAGCTGCAACAAGCTTGCCTCCAAGCGTTATTCTTATCCCTTCTTTTACGCCCATAAAATTGATTACATTTTCAATAAGCTTTTCATATTCTTTTTTCTTCCTCTCTTTGTAGCCAGGGGTTTCTGGCCTGTTGTCAATTAGCTCATAGCCCTGTACATCTGCCTTCTCAACCTTGGCTGTTGTAGTGCTGCCTAATGCTGATGCAATTGCAGGCAGCCCATAAACCACAAAGTGCTCTCCGAAAAGAATTGTTTTCCCAAAACCCCGGCCTTCGCCCATTTTCTCAAAATCCCCTAATTTGAATTATTTAACGGAGGAAAAGCATTTTTAATGTTTTTTTATTTCCTCCTTGTTCTGCGTGTTTTTCGGCTTCAGTTGGGCCTTTCCTGCCTTTTTCTTCGCCCCAACTATGGCCCATTCTTTTTCTTTGCCCTAACTATAACCCGTTGCAATTGTTAGGTTTTTCGCCTTCCTGCCTTCACTTGCAATTGTTAGGTTTTTCGCCTTCCTGCCTTCACTTCTTTTTTCTCTTCCTAATCCTTTCCCTTGCCCTTCCCATCGCGTTTGCATACAATTTGAAGTTTTTTTCTCCAAGCAGGTGCTTTAATTCGTCCAAGTGAATTTTGTTCACTGTTTCAAGCAAGCCAGGTGAAAGAGTTGCCAGCTGTTCATCTGGGAGGTCCTCTATCTGCCTCAGTTTTTCCACAAGCCTTTGTTCAAAGGCTTTAAGTTCAGCCAGCTGTTTTTCGCTCAATTTTTCTTTTGTCCTTTTCTTGTATGCCGGCATTTCGTTCAAGGCCCTTTGAATTATTTTCCTTGCGTTCTTCGCCAAAACAGGCTGTTTTTTTCTGGTAAGGGCAATTGCTTCCTCAACTGCTGCAATGCGCCCTGCAAGCATTTTCGCCTGCCTGAGCCTTGCACTGGCCAGATTTTTGTCCTTGAACATCAGCTTTTCAAGCAAGTAATCAGAAACAACATTTCTTACTACTGTGGGTTCAGACTCAAACCCGCCGTATTTCCGCAAGGTTTTTCCCACTGTTCTACTAAGCCAAGCCCTCCTTTTCCCAGTGCGCTTTGGTTTTTGCATTTTTCCCACCAATAAGATTATTCTACCGCCTTGAATTTAAAGCCGTATGCTCTTGCTTTAAGGCTGCTGAATGGGCTTACTTGTTTTTACAGTTAATGCTTACTGCACTAACTGCAAGCGGTATTTTTGCTGCTGAATGGGCTTACTTGTTTTTACAGGCGTTGTTTTCTTTACCCTACGACCTTAAACTTGTATCCGTATGCAATTGGCCCTTCTGGGTCAATATCGCTTATTTTTCTGAAAACTTTTTTTACTTTTGCCCCAATGCGTATTTTTTCTTTTGGCGAGTCAACGACTTGTGAGAGAAGCCTTGCCCCGTTGCTTAGTTCAATTATTGCAATGAAATAAGGCGTTTCATACTCAAAGCCATATGGGCCTGTGAAAACCTCTGTGTAGGTGATTATTTTTCCTTCCCTTGGCATTTCTTTGGGAACGAGCTTCCCCTTTCTCCTGCAGTTTGGGCAGATCTGCCTTGCTGGGAAAAAACAGGTTCCGCATGTTTCGCAGCAGTTCCCCTGAAGCAAATACCTTTCGCTAAACTTTCTCCAGATTAGTGGCAAGTTCCCGTTCGTCATTTTTTCCGCCTCCTAGATTTTTCCAGCAAATTTAAACAATAACAGAATGATTATTGCATCAGCAATTATTGCTGCTGCAAAGCTTTTCAGCAAGCCAATTCTTGGAATGCCTACAAACAAAATTGCGATGAACGCAAACGTTCCAGGGTATGTAAGCAGCGAGCCTTCCGCCATTTTGAATGCGAATTGCTCGCCCTCCCCAACGCCCCCAATCAACAGGGTTGCAGCAAGCCTTATTGGCAGCGCAGCGACTAGGCCGCCGAAAACGGCTCCGACCAATGAGCCAACAGCCAAAGCTAATGCGACCAATGCCCCCCCAACCAAAAAGTTTTGCAAAATTTTTGCAACCACCTTATTCACCTCTTGCCCTCCAGCCTCTTAAATATGTGCACAGTAGCAGTTGCCCCCGAGCCGCCAACATTGTGTGCCAAGCCGATTTTTGCCCCCTTAACCTGTCTCTTTCCTGCCTTGCCCAGCAGCTGTTCTGTTATCTCAACAACCTGCTTTACTCCTGTTGCCCCCACTGGGTGCCCGCATTTAAGGCCCCCTGATGGGTTCACACTGATTTCTGAATTCAGGGCAGTCTTTCCTTTCTCCACCGCCTTTCCTCCTTCCCCCTTCTTGAAGAATCCCAGGCCCTCTATTGCCATTATGTTTGCAATTGAAAAGCAATCGTGCAATTCCACAACATCAATGTCCTTTGCTGTAACATTTGCCTGCTTGTATGCAAGTTTTGCTGCCTTCTTTGTTGCAGCAATCTCTGTCAGGCTTTTCCTGCCGCTTAATGCCAGTGTATCAGATGCTTGCGCTGAACCGATTATTTCCACAGCAGGAATGCCGAGGTTTTTTGCTTTCTCTGTTTCGCAGAGGATGACGGCTGCTGCCCCGTCTGTTATTGGGGAACAATCAAGCAATTTGAGTGGAGAGGCAACGTAGCTGCTTTGCATTACCTCTTCAACGCTTATCTCCTTGTGAAACTGTGAGTTTGGGTTAAGCATTCCGTTCTTGTGTGCTTGGACTGAACACAAAGCCATTTGTTCCTCTGTTGTTCCAAATTCATTCATGTGGGCCCTGGCCATTAAAGCGTACAGTGCAGGAAAGCTTGCGCCATGAAACAGCTCTGTTTCCTGGTCTCCTGCTCCGCCAAGGGCAATTGCTGCCTCGCTTGTGCTGACCTCTGTCATCTTTTCAACGCCGCCAACTGCAACAATGTCGTATGCCCCGGAGGCAACTGCAAGGTAGCCGTTCCGCATTGCTACTCCGCCGGAAGCGCATGCCGCTTCTACCCTGGTTGAGGGAATAGGGTTCAATCCAAGCTGGTCTGCAAGCAATGCCCCAATATGCTCCTGTGCAATAAACCTGCCGGAAGCCATGCAGCCCCCGTAGATTGCTTCAATGTCCTTTCCAATAAGGCCTGAGTCCAGAACAGCCTGAATGCCTGCCTCTGCCACCAGCTCCCTCAGGCTTTTTTGCCAGTGCTCTCCGAATTTTGTGCAGCCAACTCCGATTACTGAAACGCTTCTCATGTTTTCACCTACAAGCTCTTTAGTTTTCTCCTGAATTTCGCGTATTCCGCATAGCTGATGTATTCCTTTTCCTTTATCATTTCAAGCACTGGCACTGCCGGCCTCTTTTTTTCAATTGGTTTCCTTGCTGTTAGTGCAAATGCATCTGAACCTGCTCCACTGCCATAGCTTACTGCCAGGATTTTTTCCCCTGGTTTTGCCGCATCGAGAACAGATGCAAGTGCAACCATTGTTGCCCCTGAATAAGTGTTTCCAATCATTGGAGTGAGCAATCCCCGCCTTACTTTTTTCTCCCCAAAGCCAAGCATTTGCGCTACTCTTAGGGGGAATTTTCCATTTGGCTGGTGGAATGCAGCGTAATCAAAGTCCTTTGGCTTAAGCCCTGCTTTTGCCATTAATCCTTCGGCAGCACTTATCACATGCTTGAAGTAAGCCGGCTCTCCTGTGAACCTGCCGGCGTGCCTTGGAAATTCAGCATGCTGCCTTCTCCAGAAATCCGGAGTGTCAGTTGTATAGGAGAATGTTTGGTCAATTGAGGCAATTATTTCAGATTCCTTTTTCCCAATAATAAAAGCCGCTCCCCCGGAACCGGCTGTGTACTCCAAAGCATCAGCCGGCTTTCCCTGTGCTGTGTCTGCTCCAATCGCCAGGCCATACTCAATCCAGTCAGGCATATCACCGATAACAAGGCCCATGCACATTTGTATGCCTGCTGTCCCTGCCTTGCATGCAAACTCCAAATCAGCTGCTGTCAATTCAGGCCCTGCATTGATTGCCTCTGCTACAACTGATGCTGTCGGCTTTACTGCATAGGGGTGGCTCTCTGATCCAACGTAGACCCCCCCAATTTTCTGGGCTTCAATTCCAGACATCTCCACTGCTCTTCTGGCTGCTTCAACCGCAATCGTGCAGCTATCCTCATCAAATGCTGCAACTGCCTTTTCTTCAACATTCAGGCTGTTGGCTATGGCTTTTCCGTCCTTTCTCCATGTCCGTGCAATCTCTTCCACCTTTATCCTGTATTTTGGGATGTATGCCCCGTAGCCAACAATTCCAATCATTTTCTTTTTGCACCTGCAATGCTTCAACAATTCCTTTTTTTGTAATGGCTTTATTTTTCCTTTTTTATGCCTTCCAAAACATCCTTTGCCCTGCTAACAGTGATGTTTCCTTCCCTGCTTATTTGGTTTGCTACTGCGTCAATTTCCTCGCCTTTTGCCCCTGCGATTACTGCAATGTTTTTTGCATGCAATTCCATGTGGCCATGTCTTATTCCCCTTACTGCAATTTCCCTCAAGCTTCCCAAATTTTCAGCCAAGCCAGCGCAGGCCATTACCATTGCCAGTTCCTGCGCCGATTTCACTCCAGCTATTTTCATTGCAACCCGTGCTACTGGGCTTGTTTTCACTGCGCCCCCAACCAATCCAACAGCAATTGGCAATTCTATTTCTCCAACAAGGTTTCCTTCCTTGTCCCTGCTGTACTTTGTTAGAGGGCCATAGTTTTTTCCAAATGCAGCAAAGCTGTGTGCCCCAGATTCCAAAGCCCTCCAGTCTTGGCCTGTTGCAACTGCAACTGCGTCAATTGCATTCATTATACCTTTGTTGTGTGTTGTTGCCCTGAACTGGTCAGCTGCTGCAAGGGCGTAAACATCAAGGATTTTTTCAACTATCTCAGGTCCCTTCACAAACCGGCATTTTCCACTGAAGCTCCCTTCAAGCAGGCCGGGAGTCAAAACAACCTTTGCCCTGGCCTTTCTGTAAATTGCAAGGTTTGATATGATGAACAGCCTGTGTTTTCCTCCGGCAAGCAGTGCTATTTCTGGCGCAATTGTTTCAACCATTCCGTTTACTGCGTTTGCCCCCATTGCATCGCTTACATTGACCAGCAAATGGACTACAAGCATCATTCCCCTTTTGCTCTCAACTTTCCTTACTTCCAGGTCTTTTACTCCTCCGCCGTATTTTAACAGCACTGGGTCAAACTCATCTGCCTTTTTCAGCAATTCCCTTTTCTTGCCCAAAATTGCCTTCTTTGCCTTTTCAAAGTCCTTTACTCCAAGCACTTGAATCTGGCCAATCATTATTGGCTTGTCTGCCTCTGCTTTGAAACCGCCTGTGTTCCTAGCAAGCCCAGCTATTTTGCTTGCTGCAGCAATAATGCTTGGTTCCTCTACGCTCATTGGAATCAGATAATCCTTTCCGTTTATCAGGAAATTGGTTGCAATTCCCAATGGCAGCTGCTGTGTTCCAATAACGTTCTCGTTCATCCTGTCAGCTGTTTCAAAGTCCATTGCTCCGAATTTCTGCAAAGTAGCCAAATCTTCTTCGCCCAAGGAAGCAAATTCCTTCACAATCTCAAGCCTCTCCTTGAAGCCCTTCTTGTAGAACTTGTGTATTTCGCTTGTAGGCATTTAAGGCACCCGAGATTGAATAATTAGGTTCAATGGCTTATAAAAAGCTTACGGTTATTGTACAATAAAATTACGTCAATTGCCTGTAATTTTGTTTATTTTTTCCACGGCCTCTGCCGCTGAGGTAATCGCTGCACCAATCCTTTTCTCCCTGTTTGCAATGTCCCCCGCTGGCACTATTTTCTCCGGCAGTTCCTCCAAACTTTTCCATTTACTTCCCTCAAAAATGTCTTGGTCCAGCAGCTGCCCAGCCGCAATTATTGCAATATCTGCCTTTACCTCAAGCAATTTTCCTGTTGGCCTCATCTCTCTTCCTTGGCCAAGGGTTTTCTCAAAAACAATGCTTTCAAGCCTTGCCCTGCCCCTGAATGCTGCTGGATTTAAATGAAACCTGAATTCTATGCCCTCTGCTTCTGCTGCCTCTATCTCTGTTTTGCTTGCAGGCATTCCCTCCCTGCTTCTTCTGTAGGCAATCGTGGTTTCTGCTCCAAGCCTTAGGGCAACCCTTGCACAATCAACTGCTGTATCACCGCCGCCAATAACCACTGCCTTCTTCCTATTCAGCTTTTCTGCTTTTTCCTCATTATACTGTCGCAAGAACTTTGTCCAGTGCACTACCCCTTGCAATTTTTCTCCCTTTATTTTGAGCCTTCTTTCCTTCCATTCACCGCATGCAAGCAAAACAGCATCAAAGCTTTCAGCAAGCTCTTCCAGTGGCCTCTCTTTTCCGACTGCTTCTCCCAGATGAATTTTCACGCCGAGCTCGCGCAATTTTTTCTCGTTCTTGTCTATTCCCTCCCTGCTGAGCCTGAATTTCGGCAGGCAGTAGCGCAGCATTCCACCCAATTGCTTTTCCTTTTCAAAGAGCTCTACTTCAAAGCCTGACTCGGTGAGCAGCAATGCAGCGTACATTCCTGCCGGGCCAGAGCCAATCACTGCAATTTTTTTTCGTTTGATGGGAACTCCCTCTTTTTTGGTGGAAAGGCCATATCTCTCTTTCAGTCCAGAAGCCTTTTTTATGCTTCGCATAAAAAACCCTTGGGAAAAACGTTTCCTTTTTTTGTATGAAAAAACCCTTGGGAAAAACGTTTCCTTTATATCTCTCTTTCAGTGCAGAAGAGGGCAAGGCTGTGCAGTGTTTCCTTTGCCTCGCTTTCAGGAACCAGTTTGTCAATCTCTTCCCAGGCTGTTTCAACAATTTCCCCTGCTTTTTCCCCTGCATACTCTATTGCCCCGTATCCTTTGATTATTTCAATTGCCTCTTTGATAACATTCTCGTCTGTTGGATGGGAATCCAGTATTTCCACCAGCCTTTCTTTGTCCTTGTCCGAGGCTTTTTCCAGTGTTTTTATTACAACCAGTGTCCTCTTTCCCTCGTGAATGTCCCCGCCAATGATTCCCTTGCCTTTCTGGAATCTCTCCCCTGTCAATTCCAGGATATCATCCTGTATCTGGAATCCAATGCCAAGCGCTTCGCCAAACCTGCCCAATGCATCAATCTGCTCTCTGCTTGCATTCCCAAGTATTCCACCAAGCTTTGCAGCAAACCTTGCAAGAACACCGGTTTTGTACACAACCATCTGCAGGTATTCCTGCTCGGTTATGTCGGGCTTTTTTCCCCTGTGCCACCATATATCCATTGCCTGGCCGATTGAAACACGAACCATTTCCTCTGAATACAGGTTATATATGCTTGCAATCTTCTCTCCAGGCAGATTCTGCATGTTCTTGTACAAAAGCGTTAAGGGCAAAAAATATAGTGCGCAGCCATTATTTACTGCAACATCTGCCCCGTAAATCAAATGCATGCATGGTTTGCCCCTTCTTTCCTTGCTGTCATCTTCTACATCATCGCAGCAAAGCGTTCCATTGTGAACCAATTCAATCAATGGTGTGAAGGGCATTGCCTGCTCTTCTTCGCCTCCAACAGCCTGGCAGCAAAGCAGCGTTAAACCAGGCCTCCATCTTTTGCCTCCTCTGTCAACCAAATCCCAGATTGGTTCAGCCAGGCTCTTGTTAATTGTTTCAATATCATATGTGTATTTTGCTTTTCCCAATGTATGCTCTAACCATTTTTCGGAGAGCTTCCTTGGCAGCACTTTTTCGATTTCCTTGTCAATCAAGGGTTTTTTCCTTTCCAAGTATTTTTTTATATCCATTGCCCTGCATCCTAAAACCGTTTTTGATTAAACCCTATTTAAGAATAATTGAACAGCAATAAATTTAAATCTTCAAAAAAAGGGCATCTTTGCCTCTTTTAACCAGCAGCCTTTTCCTAACAGGAAACCTGGGCTGCCCGTCAACAACAGCCTCATAATTCTGTTTCGCGTCAAAACCGGTCAAAACAACCCGGCAGCCCCTGCTTTTGTAAAGTGGCTTCACTGCCCTGTTTAAGGGATTAGAGGGCACAATTGCCATCTTTTTGCTGCCCAGCTCCAGCCTTTTTCCACCAGCGCTGTATGAATGCCCTGTGCTCCCTGTGGGGGTTGCAATAATGCAGCCGTCTGCCTTGCAGCGATAAGCCTCCCTTCCATTAATTTGCAGGCAGTAACTTATAATTGCCCCGCTTTTCTTGTTTACCAGCATCACTTCATTTAATGCGGGAGGCAGCTTTTTGCCATCAGCGACTGCCTGCAGCCTCAGCCTTTTCTGTATCCTGAATTTTCTTCTTGCAATTCTTCCCAGTTTTCTCTCCAACTGGTTCAATTTTATCTGCATTAGGGCACTTTGCTCGCCTGCAGCAATTCCAACAACAGGCCTTTCTCCCTGCAATTCCCTTACAACCCTGAGCAGGCTGCCATCGCCCCCAACCACAACAACCAATTCAACGTTTTTTCCATTGAATTTCTTTCCCTTAATATCAACTGCCTTACAATTCGCGCCATGCTTTTGCAGTTCTCCCTCTACCTTCTTTGCAATTCTCTTCACATCCGGCCTTTCAAAATGGCCTGTTGCAACAATCAAGCCCATGCCAATCAATTAGATGTACTTTTTGGCTTTTAAGAGTTCCGCATTCAGTATAGCGCAGCCTGCTGCCCCCCTAATAGTATTGTGCCCTAAAAGAAGCAGCTTGTAATCCAATATTGGATCCTCTCTAAGCCTTCCAACAACGCTTGCCATGCCTCTCTCAACCATCCTGTCAAGCCTTGGCTGTGGCCTTGCCTCCCCCTCCATTACAATAACCGGCTGCTTTGGCGCGGAAGGCAGCCCCAGCTTCTGCGGTTCTCCCCTGAAATCCCTTAATGTTTTCTTTACCTCATCCAGAGAAGCCTTTTCCTTCAATGCAACTGAAATGGCTTCCAAGTGGCCATCCTTTACATTTACCCTGTTGCAGTGCGCGCTTATGTTAATATTGGCGTTCACAAACTTCCCGTCCTTGAGCTCCGACCATATTTTCAATGGCTCTGACTGCATCTTCTCCTCCTCGTTTTTGATGTAAGGCAGAACATTGTCAAGAATATCAAGAGAGGCAACCCCGGGGTAGCCTGCTCCACTCAATGCCTGCATTGTTGTAACCATTATTTTTTCCAATCCAAACTTTCTGTGCAATGGATTTAGGCCAAGAACCATTGCAATTGTACTGCAATTTGGGTTTGTTACAATAAAGCCGTCCCACCCCCTATTCTTTTTCTGGGTTTCAATTATCTCCAAATGCCCTGGATTTACTTCCGGAATCATAAGCGGAACATCCTCGTCCATTCTGTGGCAGCGAGTGTTGCTTGAAACAGCATAGCCTTCCTTTGCAAAGGCCTGCTCTATTGGTTCTGCAATACTGCTGTCCAATGCGCCAAAGACAATCTCGGCGTCAATTCCAGGTTCGCACTTCTCTACAACCATTTCAGCAAACTTTTCCGGAATGCCCCCTTCAACAACCCACCTGCCTGCAACAGCCTCCTTGTATTTCTTTCCAGCGCTTCTTTCGCTTGCCCCCAAAGCACTTACCTCAAAGAACGGATTGTTTTCAAGCAAAGCAAGAAACCTTTGCCCAACCATCCCTGTTGCCCCAAGAACTGCTGCTTTTGATTTTTTCATTCAATCAGGCCCTCCCTTGTAACTCATCGTGCAATACTCTTGCTGCCCTTTCCAAATCCTTTTCGTTTATTAAAAGTGAAAGGTTTATTTCGCTGCTTCCCTGGCTTACCATTTCAACATTGATGCCGTGTTCTCCCAGGCAACCGAAAATCTTTGCTCCAATCCCCGGGGTTTTCCTAAGGCCCTCCCCTACAATTCCAAGTATGGCAAGGCCTGTTTCAAAGCTTATTCTTTCAAATGGAAGGTCTATTTTTGGAATAACCTTTTTTGTTGCCTCCAAGTCCTTTTCATTAACTGTGAAGCTAACGCCGGTTTCGCTTGTTGTGACAAGGTCAACGCTTACGCATGCATTTGCCATTACTGAAAAAATCTTTTGCAGAACACCAACCTGTCCAACAAATGCAGGGCTCCTCAGAGTAATTGCCGCAATGTTTCTCTTAACTGCAATGGATTTAATTATACCTTCATGCTTATGCCTTTTTCCGCTAACAACTGTTCCGTTTTCCTCTGGTTTGAGTATGTTCTTTATGATAATTGAAGTGCCTTGCTCCCTCAAAGGCGGAACAGTCTTCGGAAAAATTATCTTGGCTCCAAAATAGCCAAGCTCCTCTGCTTCATCATAGCTCACATTTGGCAGCAACTGGGCTTCAGGAACGATTTTTGGGTCAGCACTCATAAAGCCGTCAACACCCTTCCACAATTCCAAAGCCCTTGCCCCAAGAGCAGAGGCAACTATTGCAGCGGTAAAATCGCTTCCTCCCCTCCCAAAGCTTACAATTGTTCCATTATCGTCTTTTCCAAAGAAGCCAGGCAAAACAACAACACAGTTATGTATAAGCTTGCCTACTTTTCCCGCTACTTTCCTCCTTGTTTCCTTCATTTTGGGCAGGGCCTGGCCGTGTTCCGAGTTTGTTGCAATAAATGCCTCGTCAAATGAAACAGCTTCAACGCCATTGTCCCTCAAATATGCCTCCAGGATAAGAACACTCATTCTCTCACCCATTGTCTGCACTAAATCAAGGCTTCTGGGGGAGAGTTCCTTCAAATATGATATTCCATACAGGGCCCTTTCAACAACAGTTATCTTTTCCAAAACCTTTTTCTCTGCCTCTGCCCTCA
>JAFCFG010000110.1 GCA_017608725.1 Candidatus Iainarchaeum sp. | reverse complement strand
TTCAGTGATTGCATACATGCTGACATATTGCCTCCCTTCAGCACCGTATGGTGAAGGATGCAGCCTCAATTCAACGTATTTTTCCTGCAGTGGAACAAGCGTGAATTCCGACTCCTTAAAATAAGGCAGCAGCATCTCGTTGTCAGCCTGCAGCCTTACCTCCTTAAATTCGTCGCTGTTATTCCTGACAAGGACATTTACATGCTCTTCCTCCCCCAAACAGATGTCGCTTGAATGGGCAACCAACTCAATTTCCGGTTCCTCTGCAACCTGAATAGTGAAGAGCGCAATTGCATCTCCGGTATCTGATTTAGCGTACAGTATACCGGTGTGCATGCCTCTTGGCGCGTTGTTTGTTCTTATTGTAAGTGTAAGGCTTGTTGCCTCTGAGCCATTCAGGCAAATACTGCCAATGCCCAGGCCTGTTTCAAAATATGTGTCCTCGCTTGCTTCAAGCTCAATGCAGGCCCTGTCAGGGCCGAGGTTCTTCAATTGGAATTGCACTGCAATTGAATCATTTCTTGAGAGGTTTACCTGCCTTGTGCCTGGAAGCAATGCAATGGATGCATTGGCGGCTGAAGCCAAAAAAACCAGAATCAATGCAATTGAGGCAATGCCTGTTGGTCTCATTTGCCCCCCTCCAGTCTTTTCAATTGAGGCAATGCCTGTTGGTCTCATTTGCCCCCCTCCAGTCTTTTAACAAATCTTGCAATGAACGCTATCAGCAAAACTGCTCCAATTAATGCAAGGGCTGCATTGAGCATGTTCTCAAACGAAAAAAGCCCTGTTAAATCAGGCAATGAAAAGAACCCAAGCGGATTCAGGGCCGGTTCTTCATTATTGCCGCCATTATCTCCCTTTGGCTGGGCTTCCCCTGCCTCTTTAAAGAGCACACTTACATGCCTTGTTGCCTTTTCCTCCCCTAATGCAACCCTTATGCTTCCTTTGTAGGTGCTGCCCTCAAGTGCATTATCAGGGCTGATTGAAAGGCTTGCTATAATCTTTTTCCCTGGCCTTAAACTGCCGTAGGGAGGGGTTATTGAGGCATTGCCTGGAATGCTTAACTCAATGTCATAATCCAGGGTTGCATCAGAATCGTTTGTTATTGAAACAGGCACTGTTACCTGTTCCTGCTTTACCACAATTGTTTCTGATACGTCAACAATCAGGCCATAAGAGCTAACGCTGCATACTACGAAGAACAAGGCGAAGGCTGCTAGGCTTAGGCCGTGAGGCATTTTTTTCCCAGGGCTTTTGTTCACTCCCATTCCCCGCTTCAAACCAAGTTATGTATCAGCGTTATGTATTAACTGATTCACTTTGCTTTGTTACTATATATACTTGCTGCGGGTTTTATAAAAAGATATCGTTTAAGCCTTTCTTTTAAAAAAGAAAGCCCCCTTGCAAAACTCTGGGTTTGCAAGGTCTCGCAAAGCTTTCTTGGGAAAACTTTTGGTTTCTAGGGCATGGGAATTTTTGCCTTCCATTATGTTCCGCAGGATGGGAAAGAAAAAATAAACGGCACATATAAAAATAACTATTTTATCATCTGCTGCAGCAAATCTGACTTTGTTACAATTCCCGCTACTTTTCCCTTTCGCATTACAAGCACTGCTGCATTAAAGCCGAGCAATTGCTTTGCAACTGAAACAGGCATGTTCGGCTGAATTGTCGGCAGGGCTTCCTCCATTGCTTCTTCCACACTTGTTTTTTCAATCTCAATTCCCGGTGTGCTGTTGATTTTTACAAGAGCGCTTTTCTCTGTGAGGCAACCAATTGGCTTCCCCCTGCTTAAAACAGGCAGTTGGCTTAACCCGTGCTTTTCCAGGGCCTTAATCCCCTTTTTCAGGTTTTCATCTGCTTCAACGCTTACAACAGGCTTTGTCATTATCTCCTTTACCTGTTTTTCCTGCTTTGCATGCAGTTGCGTTAAGCAATCAAACAGCCTTTTTGCCTTGCTGTAGCTTGGCTCAATGTTTCCCGCCTCAATTTTTGCAATAAGGCTTTGTGAAACACCGCTTAATTCAGACAGTTTGCTTTGGGTCAGGCCGGCTATTAAGCGCCTTTGCTTTATTTCCCTTAAAGCAGGAAGCATAGAAATCTTTGGGGCACAAATATTTTTATTCTTTATTCCGATTTGAATAATTCCCTCATTTAGCAATTAATTAAAAACCTAACTGGGTTTTTTTCCTAATTAGGTAAAGTAAATTTTTTGGAGTTGATAAAGCAATGAGAACTGGTGATGGAAAGTACCTGTTTACATCTGAGTCAATAACAGAGGGGCATCCTGACAAGATTTGTGACCAGATAAGCGATGCTATCCTTGATGAGATAATAAAGGATGACCCAAAGGCAAGGGTTGCCTGCGAAACAATGGCTGGCTTGGGCTTTATTGTGGTTTCAGGTGAAATAACAACCAAGACCTATGTTGATGTGCAAAAGGTTGTGAGAAATGTTTTGAAAGATGTTGGTTATGACGAGCCAGAGTATGGTTTTGATTATCAGAGTGTTGGCATCCTGAATTCCATTCACGAGCAGAGTGCTGATATTGCCCTTGGTGTTGATGAAAAGGAAGGCCGGCTGGGAGCTGGCGACCAGGGGATGATGTTTGGTTATGCAACGAACGAAACTGAGGAATTGATGCCCGCCCCCATACTCTATGCCCACAAGCTTACAAAAGGCCTAGCAGATGTGAGGAAGAAAGGCAAGCTTTCATACTTGAGGCCTGATGGCAAATCACAGGTTACCATTGAATATGAAAGCAACAAGCCAAAGAGAATTGATGCTATTGTTCTTGCTGCACAGCACGACCCAGATGTTGAATTGGACAAGCTCAGGGAAGACCTAAAAGAGCAGGTTATCAAGCCCATTTGCGGTTCACTGCTTGATGATAAAACAAAGTACTTCATAAACAACACCGGCAGGTTTGTTTTGGGCGGCCCGGTAGCTGACACTGGCTTTACCGGCAGGAAGCTTATTGCTGACACCTACGGCGGTGTTGGAAATCACGGAGGGGGTGCTTTCTCAGGCAAGGACCCTTCAAAAGTGGACAGGACTGCTACATACATGACGAGGTGCATTGCAAAGAACATTGTTAAAGCCGGCATTGCCGATAGGGCAGAGGTTCAGGTTTCTTATGCTATTGGAAGCAGGGACCCAATAAACCTTTTCATTGACATGTATGGCACCTGCAAGTGTGAACCAAGGAAGGTCTATGATGCTGTTTTGAAGCACTTTACTCTAAAGCCCAGTGAGATGATAGAGCAGCTTAAGTTACGTAGGCCAATATTCAGGCAGTTGTGCAACTATGGCCATTTTGGGCATCAGGATGAAATCTACACCTGGGAAAGGACAGACAAGGCCGAGGATTTAAAGAAAGAGTGCGGGCTTTAGGTTTTGCCTGTTTCTTTTTTATTTATTTATTCTTTTTTATATAAGTTATTGAGTGAAGTTTGACAATGCTTGAAGACTTCATTGAATCAAACAATTTAAAGGCGAGAGTTCTGCCCTATGCTGCAAAAGGAAAGCTAATAAAGTGCAAACTCTTTTCCTACAACGATTCTTTTGCCCTTGTCATTTTTTTCTCATCAGACAGGCTTTCAGAGCAAAAAATCAGCGTTGCTTTGAATACAGACCGGGTTAAGCCGGTTGAGGGCTTTTCCGTGGAAGAAATAACCGGTTATATGGCTGAATTCTTGCCTCCGATTTCAGTTTACGGTGTAACTGTCTTGATTGA
>JAFCFG010000006.1 GCA_017608725.1 Candidatus Iainarchaeum sp. | reverse complement strand
TGTTTCAATGCTTTTCTCCACATTTAAGGCAATTTCAAGCAGTTTCTGCCCTGGTTTAATGCTTTTTTTCGCTTTTTTCACTACTTTTTGCAGAATTTTACCTGCTTTTATGTAGTTTCCAGCCTCTTCTTTATCCATCCAAATACCTCAAAAGCCCCTAAAAAAGGCAATTTCTTTGCCAAAATAGCTATTGATTCAAAACCTATTTAAGACCCTCTTCTCTCTTATTAAGCTGTTGAATATCTCAAGGCTGTCTAATATCTCTGCATTTGAAGCACAATTTAAGGCATTAAGCTTAAAAGTATTCGGCACCCTGTCTCCAGAATTGGAGGAATTAATGGCATTAAGCTTAAAAGTATTCGGCACCTGCTGTTATGCTGTTGGATTATTTTCCCTTTGAATTCAATTTATTTTTTAATTTAACTTTTTTTGTTTCAATTTATTTTTTTGGGTTATAGATTATTTTTTCCCTTTTTTATTTTTTGTTTCCCTTTGAATTTAATTTCCGGGATTTACATCTCCTCCCGCCAATTTCCAGGATTTACATCTCCTCCTGCTTTTTTCCTTTCTCTTCCTTTAGCCAGGGCGGCAGCTCGTTCTCCTTCATTTCCTCCAACGGCATTATGTCCGCCATTGGATTCTTCTCCTTCATTTCCTCTACAGCCCTTTCCTCCGGCTTCTTCTTTTCCTCCTTCTTTTCCTCTTCCCCTTTCCTTTCTTCCCCTTCCCCCTCCTTCTTTTTCCTTATCCTTAGTTTGCCCTCTTTTGATAGCTTCCAAGTCAGCACTGCAATTACAGCAAGCACTACAACAAAGATTAGGGCCATGGGCAAAAAGCTTTCAACTGAGAAGCTAACCGGCTTTTCCTCAACAGTGAAGGAAACCCTTTCCTCAAATTCTCTGCCCCCCCTTACAGTGGCCCTGACCATAAAGTAATAGGTCCCAGGCTTTGTGGTTTTGCTTACCCTAAAGGGCCCGACTCTTGCAGGCAAGTGTTCTGGCGCTGTTGTTATTTCCTCCAGGCCAGCATCGTTCTCAAGTGAAAAGCTTTCAATCCTTGAATCTGAATCGATTTGCACAAACAGTATTTCACCCTGCTCAACTGTTTGCGGGAAAACCCTGATTTCCAGGTCTGCCCTTCCTTGGTTTTGGTCAGGCGGCGGTGGCAATACAGACTGCCCCGTTACATTTACAACTTTTGTTGCCTTGGCTACGTTTTCATGCGAGTCTACTGCTGTCAAAGTAGCGGTGTAAGTTCCAACATAGTTGTAGATGTGAACAGCCGTTCCAATAAATTCCTCTTCCCCTGTTCCATCCCCAAAGTCTATTTTGCAGCTTACCAGGCCTTCCTTGTCAGAGCAACTGCCAGTGAACAAAACAGCAAAGGGGGCATCGCCCTGAATGTTTCCACTTATGCCAAGCTCTGCTACAGGGTCACTTCCACACTCATGCCTTACAAAATTGTAGTCACAAGTCATCCGGCCCAAGCAAACTATTTTTGCATCATCGTTTAGGTCAAGGCCAGGGGCTCTCAGTTCCCTTTCCCCTGCCTCTGTGAACATAATCTTTGTATTGCTCCCGCTCATTGCAATGGGTGCACAGCTCTCAATGCTTCCCTGCAATGACAGTATTTGCGCCCCACTGGTCATTCTGAATTGGCTGTCGCCAGTTACCTTCAAAATTTCTTCAATGTTCCAAAGCCAGCTGCCGTTTGCCAGGCTCAAATTGCCTGCTTCTATTTTTTTGATTGAGTTCCCTTTCCTTCCTGCAATCGAGCTGTTCTGGTCTAGCGACAAGCTGCCTTGCAGTACAATTGCGCCTGGGCTGCCGCCCACCCCCATAATTTCGCTTGTCCCGCTTAAACTCATGTTCTTTGCGTCAATACCTTGTATGACCTCCTCTGCCTGAGGGCTTGTTGTTTTAATGCTGCTGTCTATACTCAGGCTTATGTCCCCATCAACAGATATGCTGCCAAGCAGGTTTTCTATGCTGCTGTCTGTGCTCAACTGCAATCCTGTTGCACTGTTTTTCAATTCGATTGCTATCTTGCCCAATTCGCCGATTGAATCAATTTTGCACCTTGTGGCCAGTGAAAGGTTTTCCGCCTCTATTTTTCCAACATTTTTCAGGTAACTCAATTCATTCAAGTAAATGCCTTTGGCTTTCAACAGGCCAATGTTTTCCATGAATGATTCTGTAAGGCTTAGATGGCCCTCTATATCAATTTCCATAGGCTTAACAACATTGCCTGAGATATGGGTGGCAAAGCCACCCGGGTTTTCCAATACAAGGTTTCTAATTGTTCTTCTCCCGCCTAGGGGCGAGAAATGTATAACTGGCTCAATAAGCCCAATGCTTGGCGTTGTGATTGCAGTGTGTGTTCCCTCTGTCTGCATCCACTTATTTTGGTCCCGGTTGATTTCATATTGCGTGTTAGCGTCTCCCCTCAGTGTTAAGTCCCAGGGCATATCCACCCTGCTGGTTTCAACAAAGTGCACATCTTCAATGACCCTGACAACAGTTCCGTTGATTATCCAGTGAACATTTTCTATTTCCCCCAGCAAGTAATTCTGGTCTCCTTCCACACTTTCCCAGAACACATCAATGCTTTCCTGGGTAAAATTGTGCTTTGGTTCAGTTATTTTGCACTCCAGTGTTTTGTCTGTTGTAATCCTTGCCTCATCACATATACCGTAAAAAATAGCGTTGCCTGCACCAAGCATAAGCACTGCCAATGCAATGACGCACAGGTATTGCAGAATCCTCATTTTCAATTACTTCTTTTTAATACCCATTACACGCTTTTAGAATAAAAGATTTTCTTTCCTTTCCCTTCAGCCAAATCTACCGAGTTTTGACTGTTTTCCGCCCTGCAGCAGGTCTTCCTTGCTAATATCAAATTCCCTTATAATCTTCATTACAGCTGGCAGAACCTGGTTTTGAATGTAGTAGCCTGGGTCATAGTTTCCTTCATTAACATATTCTGCAAGCTGTGCCCTGTCACTAATGCTTTTTCCGCTCCTTGTTATGATGTAGCCAATTACGCTTCCAACCCCAATCTCCTTTCCCCTTGCAACAGCTTTCTTTGCAGCTGCAACATGCGGCCCAATGCTCTCATACTTGTCCAATGGCCTCTTCAACTGTGTTAGAATAACCAACTCCCCTTTTGATACTTTTCCCTCTTTCAAATCCTTTATTTTATTCTTAACGATTTTGATCGCCTTTTCTGGGTTGCCCTCTTCAAGTATTGCTTTGAGCACCTGCCTCTGGGTTTCCTTTGCAATCCTTGCCCAGTCTCTTCTGACATATTCAAAACCAACTATTTTTAAATTCCCTTTGTAATCAATCAATGCATACCTTTTCTTTGCACCCTCGCCACTCTCTTTCGTTACAAAAATCCCCCTTTTGAAAAAGCCCTCCAGCTCAAGGTTCATTACACCGGGCAACTGCCTGTTAATTTCCCTGACAAATGCTTCAACATCCTTCCTTTCCTTCTCCTTTGGAATAACCAAAAGTGCACTGTCTGTGTCACTGTAAAGAAGCTTGAAGCCTGCCCTCTCTGCTTCCCTGCCAACCCATTGCACATACTGCCTTGCCCAGGCTGTTATGGCTGAACCAGCCTCCCTGCTGTAGAACCTGCTCCTGCTGTAAAGCAAGTAGCCATAGAAAGAGTTCAACAAAATCTTCAATGCATGCTGCCTTGCATTCAATAACACAAACCCTTTGTCATCTCTTTCAAGCTTCTTCGCCTGCCTTTTTATCTTAATTCTTTTCTCAAACAATGAATCAAGAATCTCCGGAATCAAGCCCTTTTTCTTGCTGCAGAACCAGTGCTTGTTTGGCGCAAGGTTCTTTTCCCTGCATTCTTCGTGCTTACAACCAAGGGTGTCAGGGCTTACATTGTGGCTGATTATTATGGTCGGGTACAAAGAGCTAAAGTCCAAAACTGCAATGTTTTCATGCAGGCCAGACAATGGCTCCTTTACATAGCCCCCCTTTATTGGATGCATCAGCCTCTGCTGCACTGTTGCATCATCCGGCTTGTTTGCAATCAGTCTTGAGGTTTCCCTGCACTTGTCCATTATAAGGTATTCCACCAGCATTGAAGCACTTGCCCTTCCAATCTCAAACAATGGCTGTTTCACAATCTTGCACAGTTCTACAAGCAGAGGCATGTACTGCTCTGCAATCTCGAGAGTGTACTCTGAATCCTCTCCGCAGTAGTTTGCAAGCCTTTCCAGGCTTTTTTTTCCATGCCAGATGGCGTTGATTTCCTCACTCCCAACCTTTTCCTTTTTCTTGCCGTACAAGCCAGCAACAACGCTCTCCAAATCAAACTTGACCAGGTTAACGACAGCAAACCTTGATAAAAACCTAAGCATTTGGTAAACATCCAGGTGCTGTATGCCAGCAAGCTTCACAGCACTGCCCCTGCCTTTCTTTATTGTTTTTGGCAATGAGCCATCGCTCCCCACGCTGAATTTCAACCCAAGCTTCTCTGACCTTTCCTTTATGTAAGGGAAGTCAAACAAATCCCCGTTGTATGTTGCAATCACATCCAGCTTTCCTCTCCTTAGTTTTTTCCGAAGGGCTTCAATCATTCCCCTTTCCTGTTCAAACAACTGCACCTTTCCTGCCTTTCTCCATTTGCCGTAGCTTAACACAGCTGTTTTTCCAGGCAGCGCCAATGAAATCATTATAATAGGGTCTTTTTTTGGGTCAGAGAACCGACCAGGGCTCAGTGTTTCCAAATCAAATGCCGCGATGTTGAATCTCGGCCCTGCCAAGTCAACTAAACAGGCTTTTTTAATCCCTTTGTCCCCTAGCAGTAGCTCTACTCCGTTCATTGGCTGCAGTTCGTGGTCCAGCAGCCAGCGCTTTGCAAAGGGGATATCGTGCTCTGCCTTTCCCAGAACAGAGGGAATTGCCTCAACCTCTGCCCTTGCAGCAACAAGCTGCTGCACGTTCTCAAAAGAAAGCTTCAGGACCTTTTCAGCATTTGCTCTCTTCACTTCTTCAATGCCTGCAACCTTTCCTCCATCTTTGAAGGCTGCTTCTCCAATGGCTTTCTTTGCTCTTTCCAAATCATTCACTGTTACAAAGAAATAGGGTTTGAAGGAGTAATCCTCGAATATTTCTATGCCCTTCTCTGTTTTCACGTACAGCCTTATTACACTTTTTTCGCCCTGGTTCGTGTATCCAACATCAAGAAGAATGCCCTTGGCGGTTTTTTCACCCATATGTCCCCCCTTAATTAGAATCAACTAAATCATTTAATATTCGTTTGTTGGCTTCTTGGAAATTAAAGCAACATTAATTGCCTCCTATTTAGATTGGCAACATGGGCCAACTAAATTATTTAATACTAGTTTGTTGTTTTAATTAACAGGTTTGAGGCAATTATGGCTAGTGGTGGAAAAGGGAAACCTGTAAAGGCCAAGATTTTGCTTGCAAGAATGCACGATGACATGAGGAGCCTAAACAGCAGTGTTCTGATAATAACCCAGAAAATAAAGTATTTGGTAAGAAATGAGAAGATTCTTGGCAGGAATTTGATTGTATTGCACAAGAAGCTAAAGGCTTTGGAGGAGAAGCTTGCAGCAGGCCAGTTTGGCTCTGTCACAGGCTCTGGCATCGGAAAGGAGCAGCTGCAGCTTTTGCAAGAGAGGGTTGAGGAGAGTAGCAGGCAGATAAGTGCATTACGGGCCGAGCTGCAATCCCTGAAAGAGAGGGCTGCCTCAAAGGAAGAACTGCAGGAAATGCATTACGTTGTTGACTCAATTAACCCGCTGCAGTTTGTAACAATTGACCAGGCAAGGGAAATGTTGGGGGAAAAGGGCGTTAAAAGAAAAAAGAAGAGGAAAAAGAAAAAATGAATTCTGAGGGAAAAAATAGGAACAAAGGGGAAAAGCCAAATTAAGAACAAAAAAAGATTTTTTAAAGGGAAAAAAAGCAACTGAAAAAAAGAGAAGGCAGATTTTTAATGGAAAAACAAGAAAAAAAGAAAAATTAAATTTTTTTTGAAGGAAAAAACAATTGGAAGGAAAAAAGAAGAAAGCAATTGAACAATTGGAAGGAAACCCCAAAAACTATTTTTTTTGAAAAGAAAAAATTGCCGGGGAAAAATTCTTGGATGGGAAAGGAGAGGCAGCCAAAAACTATTTTTGCCCTGTTTGCCGGTCCCCTGTGCACTCGCTAAGGCCTGGCCTCAGCAAAACCCTGTAGCTCTTCCTGCCCTTCAATTGAATGGCTGCATCGTTTGCTTTGACAATGCTTACTGTTGCATCAGCCATTTCAGCAAGCTCTGCATCCAAGTCAAGGATTCTGTCAGCTGTCATAGCAAATCCAACCCCGGTTTGCTGCAGCAGCTTCAGAGCATTTACCGAGTCCTTGCTCAGAATTGTTTGCTTTCTTGGAAATATTTTTGCAGCATTTGGCAGAACAACAATTGCCTCCAGTTCCCCCTTGCCATGCCTTTGTTTGAAGAATGCTGCCAACTCGTTTAAAAAACTGTTAACCAGGACAGCCCTGGCCCGCCCGTCCAACCCATCTACTTGAATAACGCTTGCCCTGCCAATTGCCTTAAACCAACCTCTTGCAATCTGCTGCATGTCGTTTCCTGCACCAAAAAGCCCCGGGTAAAGCACCTCAATGAGCTTGATTATTCTCTTGACCCTGTTTCTTTCAAACAAAAACGTTCTCTCTTGGCCCTTTGCTGTATTAACCGTTTCAATCAGTTTTTCCATGCTTTGAATGCCTTTGTTTTCAATTCCCTCATGGACCAATTGGCATGTTGCTGCAGGGCACCCAAATGTCTGCATCAGCCCCTCTATGCTGACGCTGCTTAAATCAACCTTTATATCGTCCGCCGCCTTGAAGTTTTTTACTGGGAAGCCAATCGGCTCTATTGCAACCTTGTACCTTTGAAGCAGTGGAACATTCCTATTCGGCCTTCTCAAGCCATCGAAGTAGTGCCCCTCATCAAATATTATCACAACTATGTTGGAGATAAGAGCACTCTCTATTAGGAGGCATAGGAAGTGCAGCCTCTCCTGCTCTGGCTTGCCTTCAACAAGCGTGTTTTTGAAGAACAGCAGCGGCTCCTTAACCTGCTTTTCGTCCTTCGTTATTCCAAGTATGATTGCTTCCCCCTGCCTTGGCTCTGACACCAGCTCAGCAGCTGGCTCCTGTTCTTTGCCTTGTTCAACCTTTTGAAGCAGCGGAATGATGAACGGTTGGCTGAAGAAGATTTGCTTTACGTTTCTGCTGCACTCCTGCAAGGGCGTTAGCTGCAGCTCATAAGTCTTTGATATGTTTGACAGCCTTTTCCCCCTTTGCCTTGCCTGCTCTATTAGCCTGTCAACAGTGTCTGTCACTGATTCCTCAACAACCCTGCTGTACTCTGGTTTCGAGCCAGCTATTAGAAAGTGAATGGTGCTTTTTCCATCGTGCCTTGAAAAAGTAAGCGCTTCGTTGCCCAGGCCTTCAACAAAGCCCTGGACCTCTCCGATTGCGTGAAACAGCGTGAATGCCTGCAGCAGCATTCCCCTTGTTTCTTCGCCTTCCTTCTCGTAGATAACTGTCAGCAGCAGCCCTTCTTCGTTTTGGAGCAGTTCAACCTCATGGCCAAGAAACTTGCCTTCGAAAACGGTTGTCCAAGGCCCCTGCCTTAATTTGAATATCATCCCTTTTCACTCACAGCCATAATCCAACAGTTTTTCAATTTCGCACTGGTTCCCCAGCTATTATAATCCAGCAGTTATTTAAATAAGTATAATATTATTATAAGTAAAATATAAAACTTTCAATTGGCCAATAATCGGAATTTGTTTGATTTCAAGCCCTGCAAGAAAATTTTGAAAATCAAAATTCAATAATTGAAGGAAAAAAGGAAGGAACTGGTTGCATGGTAAACAAAGCGGTTGTACTGGAGACAATTAAGAAAATGTACGACTCTGGAATTGAGGACAGCGTTGTAAAGCAAACCCTGCTTGACGTTGGTTTGAATGAGAGGGAAATAGAGGCCTATATGGCAGAGGCAAAGGGCCAGCCAATTGAAGAAAAGCCAGCTGCTGCAGCGCCAGCCCCAACTGCAAGGCCTTCTCCCCCGATTAAGCAGATGGCAAGCAGCAGGGTTGAGGAAGAGCTTGCTGCCCAGGAGGCAATGCATGCAACCACGCAGGCTGCAATTGCAGACCACGGTGAAAGGCTTGAGGAATTGGGCAGGAAGGTTGGCAGGGTCGAGCAAAAGCTTGGAAAAATCCACAGTTTAACAGAGGCACCAAGCAACAAAGAACTAGTTGACATGCTTGCAGCAGCAAACCAAAGGCTGGGCAGCCTTGAAAAGCAGGTTTCTGATTTAAAGGCCTTAAACAAGGCCCTGAAAACCGTTATGGAAAAGATTCTTGAAACCGACAGGAAGATTCTTGGGAAGATGTAGTTTTTCTCTACTTAAAGCCCTTTGAATAATTCAACCAGCCGGCCTGCCCTTGCCTGAAAAAACCCTTTTTGAATAATTCAACCAGCCGGCCTGCCCTTGCCTGAAAAGCTTTTTTTTGGTTAATTCAAACAGTTTTTTTGCATTTCCCTATAGTTTTTTTGCATTTCCCTATCTGAAAACCCTTTTGAATGCGTCAATCAGTTTGTTGCATCCCTCACCAAATGCGCCAACTCCCTTGTACTTGAACTTGTGCGTGTCCGGTGCGTGCACCTGCTGTGCTGTTAAGTCAATTGCGTTTTCAATGCCCTCCTTGAAAACGTTTGGGTCAGGGTAATTGCCCTTTGCTTTGCTGACTTCCTCTTTAACGCCGTAGCCCATTACCCCTGCTGTTGCCCCTGCTGCTTGAACTGTTTTCTTCACTGTTTTCACTATTAGGAGGAGAACAGCTGCAATAAAGCAAAGGCCAGCCGGCAGCGGCTGGTCAATTGCAATGAATCCAAACCCTGCTATTATCAGGAGAAAGATAATGCTCTGCCTCATCTGATAAAACAACAATTTCAAAGCCCCCTAATAGAATAACCCTGACCTCAAAGCCCCTCCTAATCAAACAACCCCGATTTCAAAGCCCCCCTGGTAAGCCGCCAAAGCCCCCTGCATCAAAGCCACCGCCGTACAGGTCCATTGGCATCGCCTCCGGCTGGCCCCCGTCCTTCTTTCCAATGCCAATCAACAGCGCAAGGATTATTAGGCCAAACAGAACAAATGGCCAGTATTCCTTAAGATACTCTTTTGAAACAAACATTACAATTGTTGCAATTATTAGGAAAAGCGTGGTGCTAAGACTCCGCATGGTTAGAATCATTATTGCAACAATTGCAAAAACAAGCCAGTTTTGGTTGAATTGCACTGCAAGCATCATTAGGAGAATAGCAACCATGAAGGTAAATGTATCCAAAAAAACCACTCCCTTTCCAGCTCAGTCCTTGAACACGTTTGCTTTTTCAAACACGCCTTTTCCAAGGGCAGCAAAAATTATTATCAGCACTGGCAACCAGACCAGTTCAGGGTGCAAAAAGAAAGTCAGGTAAACAACTATTACCGCAAACAGTATTGCAAGCTTTGCTGAACCCAGTGCATTCTTTGCCCAGCCAAAGATCCACACAAGGTAGAACAGTGAGAGAACTGTCCACAGATCAGTGTACAGGGTTGCCTCGTTCAATTGCAGCAATGCAAAAAACATTTTTTTGATGCACCTTACATAGAAATTAATGCCGTTTCTTTATTATAAAACCTTCTCTGCCCCCTAATACAGCATTTATTGGCCCATTTATAAAGTCTGGTTAGCAGTTACTCTACCCCCTTTTCCCTATATTCATTCCGATTCCCCAAATCACCACTGAGGTAATTGCAAAGGTCATTATGAAGTAAAAGAACACATACATGGATGCAGTGAAGTAAGCCCATTTGATTACAAGGAAGTAAATTAGCACGCCGCTAATTATAAGCGAGAGAATGCCCCCTCCAAGATAGCCCCTTACAGTTGAAAAAATCAGCAAAACAAGTATTACCCTGATTATGATGTCTGCCGCTGGAAACAGCATCATTACAATGGGGGGCAGCACAGCTAAGATAAGGAAGGCAATGAAAATAAACAAAAGCATGTTCCCCTGCTGGTTCATTGAAAAAGCCATCTTTTTTCATCTCATCATTCTTCTTCTGGGGCTGCCTCTGCCATGCGCCATCATTGCCCCCCTCTTTGCCCTCAAGTCAATACCATGGCTTATTGGTGTCTGCTCTTGCGGCGTTCCCATCCCTCCAACAAAAAAGAAATCAATTAAAATGCCTGAAACTCCGAACATCAGCAGCATCATTAGAACATAGACTGAGCCAAAAAACCAAAAAGCACCAATCAAAACAAAGTAGCTTATCCCCAAAATCAATATGATTGCCAGGGGCCCTGTTCCCAAATGCATTACAATAAAGCTGATTATTGTCATTAAAACAAATATCTTCAAAACAAAGGTCATGTCTCCAAAAAACTCTGAAAAGGAAAACAAAGCAAAGAGCATTGGCAAAATATCTTGAACCATAACCAATAACTAGAATAATTGTTCTGATTTAAATTAATTTGCTTTAAGAAATCCTGTGTAGAAATTCTATTTTTGTTTATAAATGCCTTGCTGCTATTTTGCCGTTTAAAGCCGATTTAAGGGATTCAAATTTTGCATTTATGAATCATTTCTACAGGGCGCTTTAAGAAACTGGCCCCCTGTTAATTGATTTTTCCCCAAAATAAGGCTGGTTTTCAACTGCTGTATCCAATGCAGCTTTGGCCAGCCCGCAAATTCCGCGTGTAAATTAATGCCATACAAAGTATGGGTTATGCTCGCTAACGCTCGCCTCAACTGCTGTATCCAATGCAGCTTTGGCCAGCAACAAGGCCTTCTTCAAAGTCCCTAATGCTTGTGTTTGGGCCGGCTGTTTCGTACAATGTTTTCGGATTCCACCAAAACGCTGTCCTTGCCCCTGAATTTGTAACGCAGACATGCCTGCTTTCCACCAAATCAAAGAGGTCCTGCAGGCTCTTTGCATTGTCCATCCCCTGCCTGCTGTTGTGCTGCATGCCCCTAATTCCCTCCAATTCAACTACCTGCTGGCTGCCACTGCTTGGTGTAATAAACTTTAGTTCAGTTGGCTGCAGTGCCTTCAAATTATAGCTGCCGTTTGTTGGGGTAAAGAACACTGTTTTAAGGTAAACATTGCCGCTGTAGTCTGCCTTGTCCCAGTCAACTGCATAGGCAAACTCCCAGTTGCTTAGCCTGTCGCTGCTAGTTGCTTCCCTGTCTGCCTTGAAGTCAAATGCCTCAAATACTGGAATGCCAGTAAAGTCCAAGCATTCTCCTGAGCCAGTCCAAAACCCAAGGTTTGTTCCAACCTCTACAGGCGTCAGGGTTTCCTGCAGCTGATAGAACGCAGAGAAGGGCTCTTCGTCCCTGCCATGGCTGAGCTGCAGCAAAACAGGAGTGGCATAATTTGGGCTGAAGGTTATTTCCTTTACACTGCCTGAGCCCTCTGCCACATTCATCAAAAATCCCCTGTTGGAAGCGCTTGCATTGATTTTCTTTATGTCAGTTTCAACATCTGTTTCAATAACGCTTATGGTAGTGCTGCCGCTAATTGCAGCAGTGTCAATTGATTCGCCCGGGTACTCGGTAATCAGGATGTTGTCCTTCCTGTTCTCAAAATTCACACCGTAGCCAACCCTGCCGTTGCTACTTTCCTTTCCAATGTTTCCGTTGAACGGCAGGTTGTAGAATATTGAGTCAGGGTAAGGGTTCTCAATAAGATGCAGGTCAACAACAATCTTTGCATCAGGCAAACCCAGCCTGAACAACTGCCAGTCCTCATTGAAGTAATTGACTGCCAGAACCACATCATACAAGCCAGCTGAAGACAGCCTTTCATCCCCAGCATACCTTGTTCTAAACCTCATAATATCCTGGTCACTGAACAGGTCAGCGTATCTCTCCCCTGAACCAACAAACCATTCCGGAGGGTCATAAAAGCTGGTTGTCGTATAGAATTCAACAAAGTCACGCTGGAAATCCCCACTGTAGCCGTCCTTAATCAAATAGGCCTTGAAATGCAGCAGCTTTCTCAGGGAATCCAAATCAGGCACTTCCTCAGTCCAAGTAATGCTATCCAAATTTGCTTCAACGTAGTAAAGCAAAGCAGGCTTTCCGTCAAACAGAACAGTAGAACGGGGCATCCAACAACTGTCCACGTCCATCGGAACAAACGGCACCATGCCCAGCTCGTCCAGGGCTGCATTGTATTCCTCCCCAATCTCTTCCAGGGATTCTATTGCGGGATTTGGCGGGCAGGGCAGGGGAGTATTCGCTGAAAGGAATTGCTCCAATGCCCTCAGCCTTTTGTTCACCATTATGCCAAACTGGGTTGCATCACAGTAAACTGCTTCATCGTTCAAATAATCGCACTCATCTGCTGCAATCCCTGTTTGGTCATCCCAGCTCCAATTAAGCTTTATTTTTGGCAGGGCTTCCCTGCCTGTTCTCCCTACAAGGGTTCCCATCAGGCAGCCTTCTTCCTCTGGCAGGGGGGGTATTTCAAGCGAGATATCCTTTGTGTTAAGCTTCAAGTGGAACTTCTGGGTGTAGGTTTCGCTTCTTTGGTCAGGAACATTAAATGGCCCAAATCCTGAGTCGCCCCTGCTAATAGTTGTTGGGCTTGCATGGTAATGCCTTGTTGCACTAATGGTTACTGTTGCATAGGTCGGCTTTCCCGGTTCAACCGAAACATTATTAAATTCAATTCCAACTTCCTGGCTATCATAAGTGCCAAAGACCTGTGCACCATCTGTTTTCCACTCCGCAGTAACTCCCTCTTTGTCAACAGCCAGTGGCAAATTATCATCCTTCAGGTTAATCACATAGTCCATTAGGTTTGCAGTAACCCTTTGGTCACAGGGGTCATCTCCAAATACGCCGCCCATTAGGCCACCGGCAATTGCACCCAATGCAGCATACGTACCCAAAATGCCAAAGAACTTGCCTTTGTTAAAGCTGCTTGCCCCCTCTGTTGCTGCCATTGTTTTGCCAAGCTTGCCCATTGAGGTTTTTGCGTTTTGAAGCAGTGTTTGCGTACTTTGAAGCTCAGCAAGGGAGCTATCTGCTGAACTAATTGCTTCCGCAATTTCTGCCTTTGCAGCCTCTGTTTTTGCAATAGCGTTGTCAACTGCTGCAATGGCAGCATTTATTTCCCCTTTGGCAGCCTGGGCAGTGCCAAGGTGCGGGCAGCAGGGCCCTGCTGGTTCTAGTGCGCAATCAGCAGTGCATATGCCAATGCTGGAATCTATTGATGCACTTGCCCCGGCAAGCTGTATTTTTGCATTGTTCAGTTCTGCCAGCATTGTTTCAGCATCAGCCCGGCTTTTTACCAGTTCTGCCCTGTTATCAGTTACATGCGAAATCGCGCTATCTGTATCAGCAATGCTGTTGTCAAGGTCCTTTGTTGAGTTCATTGGGGAAGTGCTTACCTGCCAGGCCTCATTGGCTGATGCTGTTTCCCTTCCTGTAATAGTGTTAAATACGCCGCTGCCAATTTTTCCAACACCACTTAAAATTGACCCGATCATGCTTCCGATACTTGAAATAAATGAGCTGCTTGCAGTTGTGTCTGCTGCACCTGTATTGCTACTTGCATTGCCCAAGTATGTGTTAGTGCCTGCATCACATGTTGCTGGAATGCTGCCTGCTTTTGCTGCTGCCTGCTGAACAGCTCTATTTGCTGACTTCACTGCCTCATTTTGGGCTGTTTCCGAAGCAGTTTTCGCTGCCTCGCTTGCAGCCTTTGCAGCTTCTGTTGCCTGGTTTGCTGCTCTTGCCTGTTCAAGCGCATTGCTTAAATCCGTGGTTCTTGCAAGGTTAACTGCGTTTGTTGCTTCGCTTGCCTGCTCTATCGCTGTTTTTGCGCCCAACAATGCTGCAATAGCAGCACCCATCCCAGCTCCAGCCAAGTCAAACATTCCTTCTTCCTCTGCTGTGCCCCAGTCGCATGCAGAAGCATCAACTGAAACAGTTTCACTCAATGCCTTGTTTGTCAGCTTTACCTCGTCCTTTGCCCCAATCCCCTTCAAACTCAGTTCATATTTGTCAAGAGCAAATTCATTGCTTGATTCTGGTTCAACCAATACATCAATATTCTTTACCTCTCTGAAAGAGGTGCCTGCTACTTTTGCCTCAACGTTGATTCCATACATTCCCGGAATGCTTCTTCTGCTTACAAGTATTTCCTTTGTTGGGTTGTCTGGCCTTAGGGTAAAGCTTAGGGGGGTTACTTCAATTCCTCCCTCTGCTCCCCCGCTGCAATTTGGATTTTGCCTGCATAATTCAATTGTTACCCCAGTGTTACCGCAATCACTTGAATCAACAGTAAATGCCCCATCGTTTTGCCCAGCTCTTAATTCAACAACGTTCTCTGCTCCCTCGTATGTGATGCACTGCTGCAAATTCACGACTTTAATGTTTGAGGTGATTTTGCTTGGCTTTGAGCCAACAAAGGCACTGCCCCCGCTTGTGGTTGTCTGGCCATCTATGTCCACAGTGAATTTCGCTGTCTCACCCAAATGGCCCTGCTTTGGTGTAAAGGTAAGCATTGCGTAGTAGATTGAATCAGGCTGAATTGTTTTGAACAACTGCACCCACATTCCAGGCCTTAGAATCTCGCTGTTGCTGCTGCCGGTTTCTGCTTCAATCAATGTTAGCTCAACTGTTCCAATTGCGTCTCCCTGCCATTCAAGCATTGCCTGCAAATTGTCCAATTCAACAAAGCTGCCGGCTGCCATGCAGTTGTTCTGTACCTCAAATTCAATAGTTGCACTGTTCTCAAGAGTGGAGGCATCCCACTTCTCCCTTGAAATTATCAGGCAGGGTGCATTGTCAGGCAAATCGCCAACAGCCACCCTAACCTGCAATGGCACAATTATGTCCCAGGTAATGCTTTCGTCGCTGTTTGTTGCAGTAACAACGTATTCGCCCAACAGTTTTTCGTTCCTTAAAAGCAGTTCCCTTGCGTTTGCACTCAGCTTTGTTTTGAAGAACTCCCTTACAGCGCTTTGGCTGCCCTCAATTGTCATTCCAATGTACTGTTTTGCAAAGTTTGCCATTGTTCCCCTGTCAAGCAACCCCTTGAATGCCCCGCTTAAAGCAATGTTCTTGATTTTGAGGTCAATTCCAATAACATTCCTGGCCTCAGCAGTAAACACCTGCTCTTTCACTCCCCTGGTATCCAAATTTGAATTCACTTTGCCAGGAGAGAACCTAAGAACGTTGCTGTCAACAAACAAAACAAGCGGCTCTGCATAATACTCTGGCTTCTCTGCCTCAACCACTATTTTTGCGTTTGGCTGCAAAGCAGGCAGGTTAAAGCTTGTTTTTCCAAAACCGTTTGTAATAGAAGTGTAAAATTCCGTTGTTTTGTCTGGATGCGTTATTGTAAGCCTTACAAGTGCGTTGTCAACGTCAAAGTGCTGCCCATCGGCATTTTCCCTAATGTAAACCTGCAAATCGTTTGCTATATAAGCCGGTATTGTTTCTGGGTCAACCGAAACCTGCATTTCCCTTTCGCTAACCACCTGTGCACTAATGTTCCTCTGGAAAACAACCCTGCCATCTGCAATTACCTTTACTTCAATTGCCGCATTCCCAGCTGAAGAGGCGCTGAAAGAAACCCTGCTGCTGACACTCTTCCCCTTGGTGAATTCACCCAAATCAATGGCTTCAACCTTTTTCCCTGCAATGTTCTCTGCACCTGTTTCTCGCCCTGAAGCGTTTACTATTTCATATCCTGTTATGGTTAGACCATCCACTGTTATGTATAATTCACTGCTGTCGTACTGCCTTTCACTGTTGTTCAATATGTCAAATGTCAGCTTGTGCTTGGCCCCTGCCCTCATCTGATAGGGCTCATAAATGTAAAGCCCCCTGTCCTCGTCAAGTATGCTTTCTCCACTGTAGCAAAAGTCCTCCTGGCAGTCACTGGGTGAGCCCTCCAGGAACTGCAGGTCAAGGGTTTTTGCATAAAGCGCCTGCTTTTCTGCTGTTGTTTCAGCAGTTCCAAGGATGGAATCATATGGAACCCTGACATAGTCTTCTGCCTCGTCCTTTGCCCATGCCCTGTAGTGCATTGCAAGCTTTGTGTAGGGGGTTATCTGGCTCTTTACCCTTATCTCAAACCCAAAATAATAATTCATTGGTTGAAGGTCTGACCACCATATGTTAACCCATTTCGCGTCTCCCTCTGTTAAATTTTGGCTGTCTTTCTCATATCCAATTGGCGGGGTAAAGCTCGTTCCCTTCAACGGAGCCTTTATGTCCCCTGCAATAACGTCCTTTATCACCAGGGGCTCATTTACAAGCAATCTTTCATCCCCTATTCTAAAATGGAAGCCCCCCTGGCTGAAATTGCCTGCCTCTGGCACGCTCAACTTAAACCTTGCAAAATACCTGTTTCCTGCATCCAGCTGCTGCACTTGTTTTCCTGATTTGTTGAATATCCCCTCAAACTCTATTTTTGGGTCTCCCAGAACAAGCCTTGGCTCCATTTTTGCAGTAAAGCTGATTGTCTGGTTTGGCCAAAGCTGCTGTGGCATTGTCTGCACTGACATGAAGTTATCGTGCCTTACAACAACATATGCCCTTTTGTCCGCTTTCAGTTCATACTGGCCAATGCCCTCTGGCAAAGGAATCTTTCCCAGGCTTTCCCCATTCTCTGCAAAGAACTCTGCCTCTGCCTCGTGCACCGGCATTCCGTCTTCGTCCTCTGCCCTTACCTGAACCATGCTGTTGCCAATGTAGAGGTGAACTGTAAAGTATGTTACCTCCCTGATGTCTATTTCCTTGCCCTCAGGCTTGTTGTCTCCAAAGGCAGGATACTTCTCCACGTAAGCGTAATAGCTTCCTTCCTTTACCCCAACAAAGCTTGCTATGCCGTTTCTGTCAGTGGTTTTTGCCGGGTAGGGAGCAAGCATTTCCGTTTCCAGAAAACGCAACTTGACCTTTGCGTTGTGGACAACCAGGCCATCCTCGTCCAATACCCTTACCTTTACCCTTCCACTGTTTTGGGCTGTTATTCTGTCCAATTCAAATTTAACATCCAGGTTGCTTACCTGCTGCAAGCTGGCTGTTTCATACAAGTAATCATCATGCGATGCAATAATAGTGTAATCCTTGTTGTCTGTCAGATAGAAGACAACAACCTCTGCCTGGTCTCCAGTGTTCTTTTCACTAAGTGTTCTGCCGCTTGAATCAAACAGTTTTACAGTTGCGTTTGGAATTGCCTGCTGGGTTGCCTTGTCAACAACGCTTACGTTAATGGTTGCCTTAACTGTTTTGCTTACAACCACTTCAACTATTGCTGTATCATCAACAGGAACAGGAACATTGCTCTTGGATGCAAGCCCATAGTCTCCGTCCAAGTCTTCAACGCTTACGCTGTAGCTTCCAGCTGTTACATCAGTGAAAAAGGCTTCACCGTAGTTCAGGCTGTATTTTTCACTGACCTGTGAGCCAGCGCTGTCCATGAGTTTGACGCTGAAGTTGGTTCCGGTAACCAGGTTTCCCTGGCCGTCCTTTATCTTTACCCTCAATGAGCCTTTTGCAACATCTAGGCTTTCTAGCTTTATTGCCTGCGTACTGTTTGAGATTGTGTAGCTCATCTGCTTGAATTTACTTGGCGCTATGATGTCTGCGTAAAGTATTCCGCAGTCACTGGGCATATTTACTGCAATGCTCCCGTCTTTGTCGTTGTCAGCCACTATTGTTTGGGGCAGCTGGGCCAGGTTATTCTGGCAGCTAAGCCTTATTTTGATGAGTTCACCTGTTATTCTTTCGCCAGCGCTGTTCTGGAACAGGATGGTTCTCTTAATGAATGGTAGCCCTTTCTCTTTCAAAATAATTTTTTGGCTAAAATCAGCTTCCTCAGCAACCTGAAACTTTATATGCTTCGCCTCGTATTCTACGCCATCAACTGTTACTTCTTCGATCCTTATCTCAATGCTTGAATTAAAGGGTGCATTGAATTTAATGCTGCCG
The DNA here is from genome assembly GCA_017608725.1 of Candidatus Iainarchaeum sp. Taxonomy (GTDB): domain Archaea; phylum Iainarchaeota; class Iainarchaeia; order Iainarchaeales; genus JAFGDB01. The sequence goes on along the minus strand of JAFCFG010000006.1, from coordinate 8,929 downwards.
TCAGCACCTGTTTCCTTGCTGTTTATTACCTCTGCAACAAACCTGCCCTGTCATGGGAAGCCCTGGCATTATAAGAAAGAAAGCAAGCAATGCAACAATTACTGCAATAAAGAGAAGGAGGGATGGGACAACCCTGTCGATTGGGTCAACTATCTTGTATATTGGGATGTGGGCATCAACCCTGTCTAAGAAACCATACCATTTATCCTCTAATGCAACATACGCATCTTTCAAGCCCATAGCACAAAACCAATTACATTAACGAATTTGATTAATTAAAATTTTCCCTTTTTCCCTTCCCCTTTTTCCTAATTTTTTAATTTAATTTCCCTTTTCCCCTTTTTTCCGTTTCCCTTTTTTTAATTTCCCCTTTTTTCCGTTTCCCTTTTTTAATTTTCCCCAGAAAAATAATTTAACCAACCTATTTTCCCCTTTTGCCTACGCTGGCCTGATACAGCTCTCTTCAGCCTCTGTCCTCTCCTGGCTGAGTTCTTGCAATACAATCTTTGGATTCCAGAAGAACTGGTTGCTTTTCCTGTTATCTGCTCCAACCAAGCAGACCTTGCTTTCCCTAACCAATGCAAACACATCCTCAATGGAATCAATTTCGCTTGTTCCAAAGCTGTTGTAGCGCATGCCAGGAATGCCGTTCAATGCTACTTGGCTGCCTCTGTTGTCAGCAGTAATCAAAGTCATGCCATCGCCGTAAGCCGTTCTCTTCATCAAGCTCACGGTATTCTGCGGAGTAAAGACAACGCTTTCAAGGAAAACGCTGCCGCTTCTCTTTGGATTGCACCATTCAATTCCATAATCTGTTACCTCTGTACCAACAGCGCAAATCAAGTTTCCGCTTATGCCCCCATGCTTGTCCCAGGTATCCTGCCATGCCTCTGTAACCGGTCTGTCATCAAAATCCCTGCAATTTGGACCTATGCCACTCCACGGAATCATTCTTTCAAAGGCAACCTGCGGGCTGTCATCAATTTCAACTGAATAAAAGCCATAAGCGTGCTCACCTTTCTCGTAATCCACTTTCATCATAACAGGGGTTGCATAGCTTGGGCTTAAAACAATATTTGTTGAATCAGTGCCTGCCACTACATCAAGCAGGATCCCCCTCTTGTCCTGGTTCAGCCTCCTGAAGCTGTCGTTAAAGCCTGCGTTAATCCATCCGTTTAGGACAGGCGTGCTGTTTGCAACATTGGTGCTTATGACTGGCTGAAGCAGGCTGTTGTTGATTTTAATTGTTTCCTCGCTTGTCTGCCTGAAGTTTACTCCATAACCCTGCCTGCCGTTTTCGCTGTCTATTCCAACCAAGCCGTCAAATGGCAAGTAGTAAAACGGGCTCTCTGGCTCCGGTGCACTCAATTGCGCCATTTCAATTGAAACAGTTGCATCTGGTTCCTCCCCCACAAACAAATCCCAGTTCTGGTTGCCAAACTCAACGTTTATTTCAACAGCGTACTTTCCAGCGTCCACCGGGGCATGTGGGGCCATGCTGTAATCAAATCTGAATCTCTCCCTGTCTGCAAACAGCTTGTGCAATCCATTGCTTGAATCCGTGTAGTAATCCGGGCAGTCAAAGAAGCTCATCTGCTTGCAGAATAAATCAAAGTCTTCCCTGAAATCATTTGTATAAGCGTCCTTAATCAAATATGCATTGAATTTAATCGTTTCCAGTATCTCTTCCCTCTCCTGGTTGCTCCACGCTGCATTCCCTGCTGCCTCTGTTGCCTCAATAAACAACGGCAGCCTCTTTGTGTTGAATGGCTCGCACTCAACTACGCCGCCAGCTCCAACAAACAGCTGTGCACTTATTGAATCGTTTGCTGAATCGCTATTCTCACAATCAGGGCACAAATCAGGCTCAATTGTTGCCTGCACATCGTACAATCCCTCTGCCAGGCCGGTGAATTCGCAGTTCACAACATTCCTGCTCAATAGGCTGAATTGCTTGTCACAGCCTTTTACAACAGTGCCTGTGTCATCTCTCAGAAAAATTTGCAGGCTGGAAGCCATCTGCTTGCCGTTGTTGCTTTCAACCGTTACAACAATGTTTGCATCGCTTGTCGCAATTTTGTTTGCCTGAATCTTTGTAATTGCAACGTCATATGCAGTTCCAACCATAGGCTGTTCCTTGACTGCAGCTGCCGTTACCGGGCTTGGGCAGTCAAACGGCTTGTACATATCAATGAATTCCTGCAGCTTGTGCAGTTTCTTCAAAACAACGATGCTGAATTGCGTGGCATCGCAGTAAATGTAGTCATCGTTTCCCTCCACACAGCTGCTCTCTCCAATGCTCTGCCAATCCCAGTTAAACGAAACCCTTGGAACAGCATTCGGCCCTGTAACGCCAACCACATTGCCAAGCTTGCAGTTTGGTATTGGCCCTGAAATCCTGTCAATGAGCAGCGGGTCAAATGCATTGAACTGCAGCCTAAACCTTTCCTTGTGGTCCTTCCTTTCCTTTATCTCTATGCCGGGGTTCCCTTTTTCATCTGTTTCATACTCTGTTTTGTAGATTCTTCTCTCATTGTCAACCCTGAGGATTCTGTACAGCGGGGTTTCCGGGTCTGGCTGCACAACACCAGCCGTATTCCAAAACCACAGCTTTCTTGTTTCCTTGCTCAGCCTCCTGTCCTCTTCTTTGGGTTCGGTGCTTACCTCCTCCTCATCCGGTTTCCTTAGAATAATGTCCTCTGAAGGGGTTTCCACTATCTTGTCTTCATCAAGCGTTAATCCAGGCAACAGCAATTCAGAATCCCTGTAAACAACGTCTTTCTCAATTGTTGTAAAGCTAAGCTCCCCCTCATCCTGCTGCTCGTATGCAATAAGTGTGCCGGCCAAAAAGCCCTGCAGGCCCCAGCCCAAAAAGCTTGGCTTGCCCAAAATCGAGCTGCCCAAGCCCATAACAAGGTTGCCTGCTAGGCTGCCTCCGGGGCCTCCCCCTCCAAATATTCCGCCCAGGAGGGATGCACCGGCAGGCGAACCAAGTACAACACTGCCTGTTGCCGTTGTTGAAGCAGGCATTCCGCCCTGGGCTGCTTCAGGCCCTGCTATATTACCAGTTGGCACATACTTTGTGCCTTTCCAGAACCATGCACCAGTTGTTTTCTTGTCAAGCACTTTGTTTCCCAGGGCATCGTATAGGTCTCCATCTCCGTGGTCATAGCCGCTGTAGTATGCTCCACCAGACTCAATTGTTCTGTAGGGGTAAACATTTCCCGCTACAGTGCTGCCTTTTGCATCAGTCCATACGCCGCCCTTCAATGCAACTATTGTCCCATTGGGAGTAATTCCCTTGGTTACACTGCTTGCTGCAGCTATTTCTGCTGCTGCATTTTTTTCTGCTGATTGGCCCATTGCCCCCATCAACCCCATTACAAGGCCGTAGAGGGCGCCTGTTTTCATTGCGTCGCCCCAGTCATGCTCATCGTAGTGTACTGTTATCTGCACTGGCTTGTCATAGCAGTTGTTGATCAATTCAGCTGTATCATAGCCGTCATATGGATTCTCTGGATTGTCAAATACATCGAATTCATACCTCGTTAATTCAAGGCATTTGTCGCTCAGGATTCTTGCCCTGATTGTTTTAATCAATTTGAATTGCACGTCATCACTGCCCTTTGCATATACCCTTACTGGATACTGCCCAGGCATGTTTTTCTCGGCAAAAACCTCTACCTCTTTGCTGTCTGTTTCGCCCAAGGTCAGGGTTCTCTTGCTTAGGGCAAGGTCCGATTCAAGCTTTATCTCGTTCCTTGCACCGCAGTTTACTGTGTCAATGTTAAATGAACCAGTCTTCTCCGGCTTTATTATCAGGACATCCTTATCGAATCCAATGCAGTCAGCAAGGTTCACCACCGTTATTTCCGATGAAATCTCATCTGTCAGCAGCTGGGTTGTTGTGTCAGTTTTGTTCTCTGCTTGGAATATTATCTCTGCCATTCCCTTGCCTCTTATTCCGCCATTTGCGTTGAACTGCAGCACAACTGAAACGCTTTGCTCTGGTTCAATAACCTCAATGAATTTTTTAAAGTAGCCGCTCCTTATCCCAATTGCAGTGTACTGGGTTCTGAGTGCATACTCGCCAACCTGGTTGGTTTGCCACACAATTTTTGCTGCAATATCCTTTAGCTGGACAGGAATGCCGCCGCTGCTGCAGTTGTTCTGCAATTCAAACTCTATCTCTATTGGCTTTCCCTCAGTGCTTCCATTCCACTCTTTTCTTGTTACTGTAAAGCACGCTGGGTCATCCACTTCCCCGCCCAAGCCAACGTTTATTTTTACCGGCGCTGTTTGCACCCATTCGCTTCCGTTGCTTGCAACAGTCATTTCAAGTTCTGCTTCCACGTTCCTGCTCTCTTGCAGCTTCCTTCCCTTCTCGCTGAGGAATGACTTCAGCTGCATCTCCCTTAACTCACCTGGCTTAATCACTTCGCCAATATACCCAAACAGCCAGTTGTTCATCTTTTCAGTGTCAATCAGGCCATATGCCCTGCCAGTTAATCGCACATCCTTTATAGTCAAATCAAGCGCTGTCATGTTTTCAACACTGAATTGGTCTTCCGCTTCCAATGCTGTTTTAGTGTTCAGGGCAACGCCAATTTTGGTTGGCTTTATTGCAATGACCTTCTCATCTACTTGGATTGCCCTCTCAAAGGTTTCATAGCCTGGCTTTCCCACAATCAACCGCATTGTTTCCCCAGGCTGCATGCCTGGCAGCCTCAAAACAGCAATGCCCATTCTGTTGGTTGTTTTTTCAGCAACTATTGCACCAAACCTGTCTTTTAACTTTGCAATTGCGTTCTCCAGCTCAGCGTTTGTTCTCTTGTCCTTCACAGTAACAGTCAAGTCGTTTTGTGTACCGCTTGGCAGCAGCTCTGGTGCTGCAACCACGTTCAACTGCTTTTCTGCAGTGGCATTTATCATAATGCTCTTCTCAAATTGGATTCTTTGCATGCTCCTAAGCTGTATTGTAATTGCTCCGCCGGTTGATTTCTGCGGTGTGAAGTTTATATTGCCTGCAACAGTGTTATTTGGTTCCATGTCTCCAACAGCTATCCATTTCGTTTCACTGCCCGATACAATGCCTTCAACCAACTGGCCCTGGGCTCCATAGGCCTTGTAGTCCTGCAATAGCAGCCCTTCGTCAACATTCAGTATCTTCAATTCAGCGTTTGGATAGCTGTTTGTTTCAAACTCGCTGTTGTTCAGAATGGTAAAACTCAGCTTATATTCCTTGAACACCTTTCCATTGTAACCTTCGGTTGCGCTTTCAATCAGGCCATCTTCTATATCCAAAATGCTTGCGCTGAAGCAGAATAGCTCATCGCAAATAGTTTCCAAGCCAATCTGGAATATCTCCTGCTTTGTTTTGGCATACAATGCTTCCTTTCCTGGCACGCTCTCTGCCTCCCCCAAATCATTGTCCAATGGGTTTCGCTTGTACAGGCCATTTTCAACAGCCCATGCCCTGTAAGAGAGCTCTAGTTCCCCTGCTTGGATCTCTGTTTGCCTTGTGGCCTCCTTTACTTGGAATTCAACTGCTACCTCTATTATGCCTGTCTGGAATTCATTCCATTTTATGTTGGCCCATTTTGCTTCATCGCTGCTTAGGTTCCGGCTGTCAAAAGCATAGCCATCTCCCTGGCTGTAGGTTGTTGCCTTCAGGATGTTTGCCTTGCCGGGGGCATTAATTTCCCTCAAAACAAGCTCGTCGAGTTCCATCATAGTGTGGCTGCCTGTTCTTACATGCATGCCTATTTCATCATAGCTTTTGTTTGCTGGTATCTTAAGGTTGAACAATGCAGTGTATTTCTCACCCCTTGCAAGTGCACTAACGCTTTTCCCATTTTTGTAAACGCCCCTGAACTCAATCTCAATCTCTCCCTGAATAATCTCTTTCTCCAGAACAGCAGTGAAATTCTGCGTGCTATTGGATAGGACCGGCTTTACAATTGAAGTGAAGTTTGTGTAACCGGGATTTCTTGCGACAATGTAAACCTGTTTGTCTGCCCTTGTAATCAATTCAACTACGCCATTAACGTCTTGAACCGGCTTGGCTCCGCCGCCAATTATCTCATTTGTTGCTGCGTCAACAAATGCTACCTCTGAAAATTGCATGGGTTCTCCCTCCTTGTCAATGACCTTTACCCTGACTGTTCCGTTTTTCACATCCAAGACAGCTGTAAGCGTTGTTTTTTCCGCTGCCCTTTGAACAAAGTGTTCTACCTCGCTCCAGCCGCTGCTTGAACCCTTGAATGCAAACGCCTTGTAGTTTCCGCTTGGTGCCCCCTCAAAGACAGTGATTCCATTCAGATCTGTTACCTGGGTTGAAAATCCCGCGCTGAATCCGCTTTCAGTGTACAATCCAACTGTTGCCCCTTTCACCAGCTTTCCATCCTGGTCCAGAACCTTGACCTTCAACTTTCCACCGCAGTCCACTGTAAAGGGCTTTAATTCAATATGCTTTACGCTCGTGCTTGGGTTTACATCGTGCACTACTTTTAGACAATATGCTGGATGGTCAACTATGATGCTGTAAGCAGTGTCCACTGAAACAGGAAATTCAACAAAGCCGTTTCCATCTGCACTGCTCTTCTTTGAATCTATTTCTTCCCCGCCCAGCCTTAGGAAAACAGTTGCATCATCTACAGCAGCACCGGTTATCTCGTCCAAAATCTTCAATTTAACGTATCCAACAACATTTCTTTCCAAGTGCAGTTGAATGTTTTTTTGTTCTCCTGCTGAAACACTGAAAGAGGCACTGCTTGCAGCTGCAAAGTTCCCATAGCCGCTGCTTTTGACAAAATACTGGGCCGGCTGCCTGCTAAAAGTGGCTATGCCATTTTCGCTGACAGCGCTTTCAATCGGGCCAATCTCTGCCCCTGTTGCGTCGTCAATCCTGTACAGATATACTGTTACCTCTTCGCTTATTGTTTGGTTGTTGAACAGCAATTCAACTGTTATGGTTGCATTTCCTGAAACTATTTCCTGCAAGTAAATGGTTTGATTGCTTAGAGTTACATCAACTGAGTCAATTGGCTCAAAGCCCTGGCCTCTTACGCTTGCAATTAGGCCTTGGCAGTTTGCTGGCTCTGTTACCGTTGCACTGCCGCTTACAACAGGCACCTCCCATGAAGCAATTGCAGGATTCCTGCAACTGAAAGTGAGTATCACTGGCTCTCTAATCGGCTGCCCTAAGCTGCTCTTTAAAGAAATAGTATATCTTTTCTCCTCTTCCCTTTCAAGCATGACCTCATAAAGCAGAATTGATTCGCTTACTGTGATTGTTTTAGTAGTCGAGATAAAGTCTTTTTTTGATACCTTTATTTCCACCTCTGCATCCAAGGGCAGGACTATTGGGGCTGTTTCCCCCAACTTGTCTGTCTGTTGCAGAGCAATCTCTTTTCCTTCCATTAGCACCTGGACTGTTGCACCCTCCACTGTTGCACCTTCACTGTCAACAACCCTGAACGAGAATCTGGCTCCTGCTGCCAGCATTCCCGGCAGCATAAAGGCAAGGAACAGAACCAGTGCAATGAGAACAACCAAAAACAATGCAAAGGAAGGAACAATTCTGTCAATTCTGTCAATCAAGCCGTGAATCGGTATTCTTGAATCAATCCTGTCAATTGCAGCATACCATCTGTCCTCTAAGCGAAAATATGCTTCCTTCAATCCTTCCAATGCCATGGCCAAAAAACACCTGTGCAATATATTCTCTTCTGTTAAGTATGCATTTTACCCTGACAGCAGCTTTTCCTTGTTCCACAGCAGTTCAATACTGTCCTGCCCTGTTTTTATGCAAACCTGCTCTTCCTCTATTTTGTTGAGGAATGAAGGCAGGGTAACCTTTTTTGCTTCAACTGGCTCATGCAGTTTCAAGTCAAGTTCCCCTGTTCTGTAGCCTTGGCCAACGTTTATAGTTTCATCTGTGTCAAGGGAAGTAACCTTTGCTGCCCCTTGGCTGCAGTAAAACACTACAGTGTATTGCCTTGCAAATGGAACAAATGCAATTCCCTTGAATGTCTTCTGCCCTACAAGCTGTTGCTGGAATCCATGCAGGTTGAGTTCAAATGTGCCTACCTCTCTGCAGAGGTTCATTCCAGCTGAAGGTGGATATATCTGGTCAAGGAAGTTTTTAGCATCGCTTCTAAAGGTAAAGATACTATCCTGGCTTCTCAGAATTCCCTGCTCTGTTCCACTGAGCTCGTAGAGCATTCCCTCTATTTCTGTTCCCCTGCTTGTTCCAAGTTCTATCTCAATCGGTGTTGCAACCGAGGGGTTGTAGGTAAATTCGCCTTTGTCAAGGTCAACCTTCAATATCAGCCCGGAATTTGTTTTGTCAAAGGTTTCACCAAACTCAACTGAAAGTTTTTGCTCTCCTCCTGTTGAATCAAAGAGGTTTGCGTTCTCTTGGTCTGTCTTGTAGGTGAGATACATATCCGCTTGCTCTGGGCTATTTGAAAAGCTGATTCCATAGCCCTGCCTTGTTTTGCCGCCTTCGTTCAATATGCCCACTTCTCCGTCAAATGGCAGTTCAAAGAAGACGTTCTTTGCAAATTCTTCATCAATTTCCTGCAGCTTTTCATTCAGGGTGAATTGAATATTCCACTCTGCACTTGCAAAGTCGCCAAAGTTTTTCTCAATGAAGATATCGTACAGGCCGGCTTCCGGCAAGCTGTATTCAGACCCATATGGCCCCTTTTCGCCAAATGCCCAGGCATCTTCTTCGCCAAAGCGTGTTGTGGTTAGCGTGTTTCTGATTTCACTTGCAGCAGTCAAGCTGTTGTAATACTCAACAAAGTCCTTTCTCAGGTCTTCGCTGTAACCGTCCTTTAACAGGAATGATTTGAAGCTGATTGCCTTGCTGTAGAATTCGTTAAAGCTGCCATAATCTTGTGGCAGCTCCAAGTCAATCAAC
>JAFCFG010000109.1 GCA_017608725.1 Candidatus Iainarchaeum sp. | reverse complement strand
GAAGCAATACAACATACCCTCTGCAGAGTATGGCTCTTTTGATTCAGCAGAAAAGGCAAGGGAATACCTGCGAGAAAAGGGGACCCCTATTGTTGCAAAGGCTGACGGCCTTGCTGCGGGAAAGGGGGTAATTGTTTGCGAAACTGTTGAGGAAGCCGAGAAGGCAATTGAGCAGATAATGGTTGAAAAGGTGTTTGGCGATGCAGGCAACAAAATAATATTGGAGGAGAAGCTTGTTGGAGAGGAGGCAAGCTACATGGTTTTCTCTGATGGGAAAACGATAAAGCCAATGGTAAGCAGCCAAGACCACAAGCCAATCTTTGACGGAGACAAGGGCCTGAACACTGGCGGCATGGGGGCTTATTCTCCTGCACCAATTGTAACAGCTGATTTGGAGGAAGAGATTTTGGAAAAAATAATGCAGCCAACTGTTGATGCAATGAGAAAAGAGGGCAGAGAGTACAGGGGCGTTTTGTATGGCGGCCTTATGGTTACAGATACCGGCCCAAAGGTTCTTGAATTCAACTGCAGGTTTGGTGATCCTGAAACGCAGGTTATTCTTCCAAGGCTTGAGTCTGACATCTTGCCCATAATGCAAAGCTGTATGAATGGAACTCTGGCTGAGCAGCAGGTTAAATGGAGCAGCAGGCCCTGCTGCTGTGTTGTAATGGCCTCTGGCGGCTATCCGGAAAAATATGAGAAGGGAAAGGAGATTTCTGGTTTGGAGGAAGCGGCAAAGCTGCCTGATACCATGATTTTTCATGCCGGAACAAAGCAGCAAAACGGCAAAATTTTAACAAACGGTGGCAGGGTACTTGGAGTTACTGCCTTGGGCAATAGTATCAAGGAAAGCATTGAGAATAGCTACAAGGCAGTTGGGTTAATAAAATTTGAGAACGCTTATTACAGGCGGGATATTGGGCAAAAGGGTTTGCTGGAAAGGAATTGCTATATGAATTGAAAGGGATTTTTCTGACCTAGCCTAATGCCTGAAGTGCCTTACACCTGTAAAAACCATTGCAATCTTGTGCTCATTGGCTGCCTTTATTATTTCCTTGTCTCTAATGCTGCCGCCAGGCGTGATTATTGCTGTAATGCCTGCCTTTGCAGCCAAATCAACGTTGTCTCTGAACGGGAAAAAGCTGTCAGAAGCAAGAACACTTCCCTTGCATTTCCCCTTGCTTTTCTTTACAGCAATCTCGGTTGAATCAATCCTTGACATCTGGCCAGCCCCAATCCCCACAGTTGCCTTTTCCTTTGCAAGGATTATTGCATTGCTCTTTGCGTACTTTGCAACGCTCCAGGCAAACAACAGGTCTTGCATCTCAATTGCAGTGGGCTTTCTCTTTGAAACAACCTTGCAGTCCTTTTTCTTCAGCCTTTGGCTATCAAGTGTTTGAACAAGGGCCCCGCCCTCAACTGCCCTAAAGTCAATTCCCCTTGAGAGGTGCGGCCTCTGCAAGCCAGGCAGCACAAGGATCCTTAGCTTCTGCTTTCTTTTCAGGATAGAAAAGGCCTTTTTATCAAAGGATGGGGCAATCACCACTTCATTGAAGAAAGCAGCAATCTGCTTTGCTGTTTCAGCATCACACCTCCTGTTCAGTGCAATGATGCTGCCAAAAGCGCTTGTTTTATCACACTCTAGTGCTTTTTTGAAAGCTGTTGAAATTTTGCTGGCTGAGGCAACCCCACAGGGGTTAGCGTGCTTTATTATGACAGCAGTCGGCTCAAAAAATTCCTTTGCCAGTTCAATTGCAGCGTTTGCATCATTAATGTTGTTGAATGAAAGGGCCTTTCCCTGCAATTGCTTGGCTGCTGCAATCCCTGCCTTTGTTGCCAGGGGCTCCCTGTAAAAGGCCGCCTTCTGGTGCCAGTTCTCCCCATACCTTAAATCCTGCAGTTTTTCAAATGTAAGGGTTAATTTTTCCGGGAAGTGCTGTTTTCCAACAAAGTTGTTATGTATAAAATGGGCAATAGTTGCATCATATGCAGCAGTTTCCTCAAAGGCCTTTGCTGCAAGCCTTTCCCTTGTCCTTATGGAAATGCAATTCCTGTTTTTCCTCAGCTCATCAATTATTGAATCGTATTGCAATGGCGAGCTAAGGATTGCAACGCTTTCATAGTTCTTGGCTGCTGCCCTAATCATTGTTGGGCCGCCAATATCAATGTTCTCAATCGCTTTTTCCAAAGGGGCGCCCCTTTTCCCTATTGTTTCCTTGAACCGGTATAGGTTTACAACAATCAGGTCAATCGGCTTTATCCTGTGCTTTTTCAGCGTCTCAAGGTGCTTTTTCTTGTCCTTCTCTGCCAGGATTCCAGCATGAATCTTTGGGTGCAGTGTTTTTACCCTGCCATCCAGGATTTCAGGGAATTTTGTAAGGGATTCAATCTTCTTTACAGGGATTTTTGCTTCCTTTATCTTCCTGTAGGTTCCGCCCGTTGCAACCAGTTCAATGCCAAGCTGGTGCAGGTGCTTTGCAAATTCCTGCAAGCCCTGTTTGTCTGTTACGCTGAGCAAAGCGGTTTTTACCTTTATTCTATTCAAGAACAGCTCCCCCAAATTTCAACATTCGCTTTATTCAAGTATCTTCACCCTGTTTCCCTCAACCCTGAGTTTTCCCTCTTTAAACAATTTAATTGCTTTAAGTATGACCTCCTGCTCTGCCTTCTGCACCTTCTCTTTCAGGGTTTCAACTGTTTCGTTCTCTGCAACAGGCACTGCCTTTTGTGCAACTATCGGCCCTGAGTCCGGCTCAGATGTAACAAAGAAAAGTGAGCAGCCTGAAACCTTGCAGCCTTGTTCCAACACCTCTTTGTGAACGTTCTTGTCCCAGCCCTTGAAAGCAGGCAGCAGGCTTGGATGGATGTTCATTGCCCTGTTCTTGAATGCCCTGAGAAATGGCCCGCTTAGAAATTTATTATAACCAATCAGAAGCACTAGTTCAACATTCCGCTCATTCAACAGCTTTACAATCTGCTCATCATATGCTTCCTGCAAAGCTTTTTTTCCCAAGTCTTTTGCTTGCAAAAGGCTTTTTGAATCAAATTCCTTTGGGTCCAAAAAGATTGCTTCAATACCGTGCTTTCTTGCCCTTTCCAATGCAAAGGCATCTGGTTTGTTGCTGATAACGCACGCAATCCTTGCATCCAAATCACCTGCTTCAATGGCATCTATTACTGCCTGCAAATCAGTTCCCCTAGTGCTTGCAAGCACACCAAGAATCAGTTTTGACATAGGCCAACCACACTTTAATTGGATTGAATAATTTATTAAAAATGCTATGTTGGATGAAAAAAGGAAAGCATTAATTTGTTTTTTATATAAGTTCAATCCTTATAATAAACATAGAATGACTCCGGTAAATAAACAAAGCAATGCAAAAGAGCTTTTTTCAGTTGCCAGAAAAAACCCAGTTTTATTTCTGTTCTGGGGGCTAAGCTTAACAATCTATTAAATAGTTTTCGCTTTTTTTCTATTCTATGCGCGTGATAGTTTACTCCCTGCCCAATTGCCCCAAGTGCGCTGCAGCAAAGGCTCTTTTGAAACGGTACAGTATTCCATTCGAGGAATATGACGTAGTGGATGACAAGGAAAAGGCAAGGGAAATGGTTGAAAAGAGGAGAAGCGTTAGGCCAGAGGGCAGCAAAGAGGTTGCAATGCCCTTACTTGACATAGGCGGCATTATTATAGAGGGCTTTGACAGGGGAAAAATTGAGGAAGCATTGAAAGAAAAGGGGCTTTTAAAGCAAAACTAGCCTCAACAATCCTCTTTA
>JAFCFG010000108.1 GCA_017608725.1 Candidatus Iainarchaeum sp. | reverse complement strand
TATGAGGGATTTGGCATCAGCGCAATAGAGGGAATGGCCGCAGCAGCAATTCCCCTGCTGAGTGATATTGCAACATTCAACACCTTTGTTAGGGACAGGGCAAATGGTTTAATCATTGATTTTGCAGACAAGGACAAAGCAGCTGAAAAGATTTTGGAAGCAATGCAAATGCCTGAACAGAAAAAGAAAAGCATGATAGCGAGGGGAAAGGAAAGGGCACTGGAATTCAGCTGGGAAAAGAAGATAGATGAGTACATAAAGGTTTACAATCAGGTTTTAAATAAAAGGTGAGTTTGGTTGAGCAAGCTTGTTTCAATAATCATCCTGAACTGGAACGGCATGGGATTTACAAAGCCATGCATTCAGTCAATTAAAGAGAACACAAAGCACAAGAGCTATGAAATAATTGTAGTGGACAACGGCAGCGAGCAAGAGGAGATCAGAGAATTGCAGAAAATGAAGAAACAGGGCCTCATCAACAGACTGATTCTGAACAAAGAGAACAAAGGCTTTTCTGGGGCGAACAACCAGGGAATGAAGATAGCAAAGGGGGATTACTTCCTGCTGTTGAACAATGACACTGTTGTTAAGCCGAATTGGCTGCAGGGTTTGATGGAGGTTGTCCAAAGCGATGAACGCATTGGCATACTACAGCCTGATTTGCCTGAAAGCCTAGATGAAAAGCAAGAGTACTGCGGCGGATACATTGATGGCAGGGGCACAGCAAGGCTGACAGAGAAGGAACCCGGTGCCTTTTTCCAGGAACTGGAGCAGGCGGCTGGTGCAGCCTTTCTAATCAAAAAAAGCGTGTTTGAAAGCATTGGCTTCTTTGACGAGGGCTTTAATCCCATTTACTTTGAGGAATCAGATTACTGTGCAAGGGCAAGAAAGGCTGGCTTTAGGGTTGGCTGCACCCAGAAAAGCAGGGTAATACACCTTGTTTCAAAATGCACTACTGGCCAGACAAGCAGGTGGCAGTATGTAACAGTAAACAAGAACAGAATCAGGTATATGCTGCTGCATTTTGGAAAGAAAGGGCTTGCAAAGGCCTCTTTTTGGGAGGCACTGCGTTTTTTGAAAAGCATTCCGGCATTGAAAGCACACTGGCTGCTTGCTGCCTATTGGATAAACCTCAGGAACCTGAGGGAAATTCTGGGAAAAAGGGCAAGCTATGCAAAGGGCAATTTCCTTGTGAGCAATGATTAAAAGGGTTTTATTGGAGAAAGTTTTACGAAAACAAAATTGAAAAAAAGAAAAAAGGGAAAGAACAAAAAGGAAAAAAGGGAGAAATGGGAAAAAGGGGAAAAAGAAAAAAAGGGAGAAAAAAAATTTGAAAAAGGGAGAAAAAAAATTTGAAAAAGGGAGAAAAAAAATTTGAAAAAGGGAGAAAAAAAATTGGGTGGTTTTGGTTGGCCAAGAAGAACTTCTGGGAAGGGAAGAGAGTGCTTGTAACAGGCGCAAACGGTTTTATTGGGTCGCACTTGACTGACACTTTGGTGAACAGGGGGGCAGAGGTAAGTGTTTTCATCAAATGGGATTGCAGCACAGGAAGCAGGCCGCAGGTGATGGACAACCTAAAGGAATCAAGGGGCAAAACCAAGAGCCTGTTGAAGGGCGACATTGGAAGCGAGGACGCACTCAAGACCATTAAATCGAACAACCCTGAGATAATCCTGCACCTTGCAGCGGAAGCATACGTTAACTACAGCTTTGACCATCCAGCAGAGGTCCTAAAGGCAAATTTAGGCGGAACACTGAATGTGCTGCATGCGGCAATGGACCTGAAGGAATTGAAGCAGGTGGTTTGCACAAGCAGCAGCGAGGTTTACGGAACAGCCCAAAAGGACAGCATTGATGAAGAGCATCCAATGAATCCAACTTCACCCTATGCTGCTTCAAAGGCAGCTGCTGACAGGTATTGTTACGCTTACTGGAAAACATACGGGCTACCGATTGCAATAATCAGGCCGTTCAACACATATGGGCCAAGGCACACCTACGATGTCATACCAAAATTCATTGATTTGGCATTGAAAAACGAGCCCCTGACCATCTACGGCACTGGCGAACAGAGCAGGGACTTTACTTATGTAAGCGATATGGTTGAAGCATTTATGGTAATGGCAAGCAGGAAGGAAGCAGTTGGAAAGGCAGTGAATTTTGGCAATGGAAAGGACTACAGCATAAACTTCATTGCACAAAAAATAAGGGAACTAAGCGGAAGCAAGAGCAAAATTGTCCACGTAGAGAAGAGAATGGCAGAAGTCCAAAGGCTTATATGCAATTACGGCCTAGCGAAAAAGCTTTTCGGCTGGCAGCCCAAGGTCTCAATTGAAGAGGGCCTGTCCAAAAACATTGAATGGGCAAAGAAGCAACGCGGAATGTAAAAAAGAATGCCGGGAAGGCAGAAGGAAAAGGGAATAGAAAGGGAAAAACAAGGGGAAAACCGGTTTAAAGAAAAACAAAATTGAAAAAAGGGGAAAGAAAGAGAGAACAAAAAGGAAAAAAGGGAAAAAAAGAAAAAAACAAACAAAGAAAAAAAATTGTTTTTTGGAAAAATTAAAGCAATAAAATTCAAACAAAAAAAAGGAAGAAATTGAAAAGAATTGAAAAAAATTTGAAAAAAATCAAAAAAAAAGGAAAGGAAAGAAATTAAAAAGTTTGAATAGAAAAATCAAAAAAGGAAAAGAGAGGGGAGAAAAAAAGAACAAGAATTGAAAAAAGGGAAAAAAGGGGGAAGGGGAAAAAGGGCAAGAATTGAAAAAAGGAAAAGAAGAAAAAGGGAAAGGGGAAAAATGGAGATGGCAGGGGAAACAAAGGAATCCGGAAAGATTCACCCAAGCGCGGTAATTGGAAAGAATGCAAGCATTGGCAAGGGCACTGTTATCTGGGCCTTTGTTCAAATTGGCGAGAACGCGGTAATTGGAGAGAACTGCGTTCTTGGCAATGGCTGCTACATTGACAGAACTGTTCAAATTGGAAACAATGCAAAGGTAATGAACAAGGCCCTTGTTTACAGGGGCTGCAGCATTGGAAACGATGTGTTCATTGGACCGGGGGCAGTTATTGCAAACGACAAGGCACCAAGAGCGGAGAAAACAAGGGAATTTAATGGGGCAGAATGGAGAATCGAAGACCACGCAAGCATTGGAGCAAACGCAACCATCCTGCCCGATGTAAACATAGGGAAGCACGCAGTAGTTGGAGCCGGTGCAGTTGTAACAAAGGATGTAATAGAACACGGCCTGGTTTATGGAAATCCAGCAAAGCTTAGGGGCTTTGTCTGCGAATGCGGTGAAAAGGCGCTGCTGGAAAAAGAAGAAAGGGAAACCTGCTTACTGAAATGCAGAAAGTGCGGAAAACAACTTTCCGTCAAAAGCGCTGACTACAAAAAAATTGAAGAGTAAAGAACGCTGAATTAAATTAAAACAAAATTCAAAAGCAAAAAAAACACAAAAAAATGAATTAAAACAAAATTCAGACCAGAAAAATTAAAACAATTTAAAACGGTTTTTTGAATGGAGTTAGAGGAGAGAATTGCTTTAGCCCAGAACTGGCTGTTGCACAGCGGAATACAGGACAGCAGCGGTGCGTTCAACGCTTGGTTTGACCTAAATAAGAAAAGCTATCCGTTTGCGTACAGCGAGATAACGGGTTATGCGCTAACAACCCTTGTTTTTCTAAACAAATTCGACCCAACAAAGGGCTTTATTGGGAGAGCTGAAAAGGCAGCAAAATGGCTGCTGGAAAAAGCAATGAGCAAAGAGGGAGCAAT
>JAFCFG010000005.1 GCA_017608725.1 Candidatus Iainarchaeum sp. | reverse complement strand
CAAGAAAAGGAAGGAGGAGATTGAAACAGTAAACCAAGCGGATGCCCTTACCTACAGCACTGAAAAGATGCTGAAGGAAATGAAGGGCAAGGCAGACAAGGCAAAGCTTGATTCAGTGAAAAAACTGAATGGTGAATTGAAGGAGCTTTTGGGCAAGGAGCCAAAGGACGCAAATGCGATTAAAGCAAAAATGGAGCAACTGAGCAGGGAAATGCAGGCAATCGGAACTGAAATCTACCAGAAGGCAGCGCAGGAAGCACAGAAGAAGCAGGCAAAGGGAGCAGAAGGCAGCCCTGAGGGCAACGAAAACGTTGTTGATGCAGACTATGAAGTAAAGGAAGAGAAGGACGCTGGAGAAAAGAAGTAAACAAAAAACCTGGAAAACCCCCTTTTTAATTTCTTTTTTCAATTTAATGTTTACTGATTTAGCATGCCAGAAAAACGCGATTACTATGATGTACTTGGCCTGAAGAAAGGTGCTTCGGTTGACGAGGTAAAGAAAGCATACAAGGAACTGGCAAAGAAATACCACCCTGATTTGAACAAGGAAGCCGGAGCAGAAGAGAAATTCAAGGAGATTCTTGAAGCATACCAGGTCTTGTCCGACCCGCAGAAAAAGCAGAACTATGACCAGTTTGGGCACGCGGCAGAGGGCTTCCAAGGATTCCGGGGATTTAGGGGATTTGGCGCAAGGGGCTTTGACTTTGATTTCTCCGACATATTTGAAAGCTTTGGCGGCTCCAGTTTTGGGGACCTGTTCAAGGAGGCTTTTGGACAGGGAAGAACAGGGCCAAGGCAAGGAAGCAATTTGAGAGTTGATTTGAGCATTAGCTTTGAGGAAGCGGCCTTTGGAACAGAGAAAACAGTCCAGGTTGAGAGAATTGAAGAATGTGAAAAATGCCGGGGAATAGGCGGCCAAGGAGAGGAGGAATGCAGCCAGTGCGGGGGAAACGGCATCATAAGAAATACAAGGAGAACGCCCTTTGGAATGTTTACAACCCAAACAAGCTGCGGAAAGTGCAGTGGAACAGGCAGAACCATTAAGAACGTTTGCAGGAAATGCAGGGGAAAGGGCAGAGTAAGGGAAAGGAGAACAATTAAGGTAAAAATCCCTGCCGGAATAAACAATGGAAACCATTTACGTTTGAGTGGGGAGGGAAACGCTGGCTTAAACGGCGGTAAAGCAGGAGACCTGTTCGTTGTTGTCTTTGTTGAAGAGCACGAAATATTCAAAAGGGACGGAGCAGACATCTTTGCAGAGGTGCCAATCTCTTTTGCTGAAGCTGCGCTTGGAACAAAGCTTGATGTTCCAACACTAAAGGGAGAAGCAACGATTAAAGTGCCAGCAGGAACGCAAACTGGAACTATCTTCAGGCTGAGGGGAAAGGGTGTGAAGGAACTGCAAGGCAGTGGCTTTGGGGACGAGTACGTTAAAGTTATTGTGCAGACCCCAAGCAAGCTGAGCAAAAAGCAGAGAGAGCTTCTTGAGGAAATCGCAAAGGAGGAAAAACTTAAAAAGGAAAGAAGCAGCTTCTTTGACAGGTTCAGAAAAAAACGTAAGTAAAATTTATAAAGCAGAAAACCAGCCGCAGGACTGCAAAGAACCGCCAAAGTCCAGCGGAATAAACAAGATTATAACTGCCTTTTGCCCATTTTTCTGAATAAAAGGAGGGAGTAAACGACTACTATGGTTGCAGCAGCCAAAATTGGGCCAATTGCCAAAAGCACTGAGAATCCTGGGAAAAATGCAAGCAGCAAGGCAAGAATGCCTGAAACAACAAAGAGTTTGCCTCCAAGCCTGTGTGTTTTCTCCCAAACAGCATCGCTTGCCAATGTCCAGGGAGTTCTAATTCCAACAAAGAAATTCCTCTTAAAGGAGGGCATTAATAAGCCAAGAGCAATGAAGAGAAAAGCAAGGGGCAAAGTGAACAAGAGGGAAAAATTGAATTTTACATTGAAATTTGGCAAAAGCGTTACCCCATAAAAAACCAGGAAGAAAAGCTGCAGTGCAAAGCCAAGCAACCAATACTGCTTTTCAAATGCTTTAAGGTTTTCCTTGAACACCGCTATTTTTGGAACAACAACAAATAGAAGCAAAACAAAGGCCATTACTGCTGGAAACAGGAAAGCGCCCATCCAAGCCGGCCCATAGCTGTCAATCTCTCCAGCAGCATCCCAATGGGTGGGAACAGTTGCAGGCAGCACTGGAAAAACAAAAAAGGCAATGGCAACAGCTGCAATTGTAAAAACAAAACAGGCTATTTTTGGCAGATTCATCAAAGAAATATATAGGGGAAAAACCTTAATTTTTATTGTTTTTCTTTCTCTTAGATATAACCAATTGAATTCCGGGAATCATGCTATTTTGGATGGTTTTAGAGATGGCGCTGGATTTGCACAAAATTGAGGAAAAATGGCAGGCTTACTGGGAAAAGAACCGCATTTACAAATTTGACAGGAAAAGCAAAAAGCCAGTGTACAGCATTGATACGCCGCCGCCAACAGTTTCCGGGACAATGCATATGGGGCACGCGTTTGCATTTACCCAGCAGGATTTCATTGCTAGGTACAAGAAGATGGCTGGCTTTGAGGTGTTTCACCCATTTGGGTTTGACAACAACGGCTTGGCAACCGCTTTGATGGTTGAAAAGAAAAGGGGAATAAAGCAAAAGAATTTCAGCAGGAAGGAGTTCATAAAAATCGTTTTGAAGGAAACAGCGGAAGAAGAAAAGAAGATGAGAAAGGCCTTTGAAAGCATTGGATTAAGCATTGACTGGAGCCTTCTATACAGAACGATTGACAGGCCAGCAAGGAGAATTGCACAGTACAGCTTCCTTGAGCTGTTCAAGCAGGGAAGGCTTTACCAAAGGGAAGCGCCAACAATGTGGTGCCCGAGCTGCGCTACAGCAATAGCACAAGCAGAATTGCATGACAGGGAAGAGGAAAGCAGCTTCTGCTATATAGAATTTGAGACAACTGACGGGGAAAAGATTAGTATTGCAACCACAAGGCCAGAGCTGATGCCTGCATGCGTTGCAATTCACGTGCACCCGGAAGACAAAAGGTATAAAAAGTTTGTTGGGAAGGAAGTGAAGATTCCATTCAGCAACGGCAGAACCGTCAAGGTTTTTGAAAACAGGGACGTTGACCCAGAGTTTGGAACAGGCGCTGTATACCACTGCACTTTTGGCGACCTGGATGATGTTGCATGGATTCTTGAAACAAACCTGCCTGTAATTGAAATAATAAACAAGGACGGCACATTCAACGAAAAGGCAGGCATCTTGAAAGGATTGAGAACAGAAGAGGCAAGGAAGAAAATAATAGAGGAACTGAAAAAGTCAGGGCATCTTGTGAAAGAGGAACCAATAAAGCATGTGGTGAATGTTCATGAAAGATGCAAGACGCCAATTGAAATCCTAACATCAAAGCAGTGGTTTGTACGCTACCTTGATTTAAGGGATGAATTCATTGCAAAGGCAGCAGAACTGGAATGGGTTCCAAAATACATGAAGAAAAGGCTTGATAACTGGATAAATGGGTTGAAATGGGACTGGAACATCTCAAGGCAAAGGTATTACGGTGTTCCCTTTCCTGTGTGGTACTGCAGGAAATGCGGCGAGGTTGTTTTGGCTGATGAAAAACAGCTGCCGGTTGACCCGTTAAAGGACAAGCCCAAGAAGAAGTGCAAGTGCGGAAGCAGAGAATTCATTGGAGAAAAGGATGCGCTTGATACGTGGTTTACCTCCTCTTTGACACCGCAGATTAACTGCAAGTGGCTTGAGGACAAGGCTTTCTTCAAAAAGATGTTTCCAATGGATTTAAGGCCACAGGGCCACGATATCATTGCATTGTGGGCATTCAACACAATTGTAAAGGGATTGTTCCACCAAAGAAAGCTGCCTTGGAAAACAATTACAATCAATGGCTGGACCCTTGACCCGAAAGGAAAGAAAATGAGCAAGAGCTTGGGCAATGTGATAAGGCCGGAGGAAATGGTAGAGAAATACTGCGCAGATGCCCTGAGGTATTGGGCTGGCCTGCCTGTTTTGGGGGAGGACATTCCATTCATGGAAAAGGAAATGGTTGCAGGCAAGAAGTTCATTACAAAAATCTTAAACGCAAGCAGGTTTGTTGAAATAGTGACAAAGGGGGTTAAGCTGGGGAAGATTAATAGCAAGGGTTTGGAGCCAGAGGACAGGGCAATTCTAAGCAAATTGAACAGGCTGATTAAGGAATCAACAGAAGCATTTGACAGATATGAATTCAGCAAGGGTTTGAACAGTGTTAGGAACTTCTTTTGGCTGGAGTTTGCTGATTTTTACATTGAGGAAGTGAAAACAAGGGTCTACAATAAAAAGGACAAGGGCAGGAAGATTGCTGCAGCCGTTTTGCAAGAGGTTTTGTGGAATTGCTTGCTAATGCTCTCCCCTTTTTTGCCCCACACAACAGAGGAGGTTGCGCAAACAAGGTTCAGAAAGAGGTTGAAGGGGAAAAGCATTCATCTTGAGCAGTGGCCAATGGCAGATGAAAAGATGATTGATGAAAAGGCAGAGGAGCTTGGCGAGATTATTAACGCTGTTATTGCGGAAATGAGGAAGAAAAAGACGGCAGCAAAGAAGCCGCTGAATGCAGTAGTTAAGAGAGCTGTAGTAACTGTTACTGATTTGCAGAAATTTAAGTTGGCTGAACCTACAATCAAGAGAACAATGGCTGTTCAGGCAATAGAGGCAAGGAAGGGAGAGGAAGTATCTGTCAAACTAGAGTTTTAAGAGGCTGGTTTTAATGCAACTCATAAGGCAGGGGGCAGAGGCAAAGCTGTTCAAAACAAAGCATTCTGGAAAGGATGCGCTGCTGAAGCAGAGGATTGAGAAGGATTACAGGTGCAGGGAACTTGATGACAAGCTTCGCAAGGAGAGAACTACTTTGGAGGGCAATCTTTTGGTGAAGGCAAGAAAGTTTGGGGTAAGCACGCCAAAAATTTATGGGGTTGACAGGGAAAAAAGCGAAATATTAATGGAATTCATTGAGGGCAGTAGAATAAAGGATGTGTTGAATGACAAGAATTTGAACCTGTGCAAGGAAATTGGAAAGGCAATTGCACTAATGCATGAAAATGGACTGGTGCACGGTGATTTAACCACTAGTAATATAATGCTGCAGGGCAAGGAGTTGTACTTCATTGACTTTGGCCTTGGATTTCACAGCAGAAAGCTGGAAGACAAGGCTGTTGACCTGCTTGTTTTCAAAAAAACCTTTGAGGCAACACACTGCAACCTTATGCCAAAGGGATGGGAAATGATTATTGAAGGCTATTTACAGGGAAAGGGAGACAGGGCTGTTGCAGCACAGATGAGGAAAGTGGAACAAAGGGCCAGGTACCATTAGGCGATAAAATACCTGCCTTATATGCAGAGTTCCGAACTTTATACTTTGCTTTTGATCTTGCTGCTCATTACTTACACGATAAATAAGTTCAATAGCCTTGTTCACCCCATTAGCAAACTCTTTAAAATGGCGCTCAAACTTCTTTCTCTGTTGGTCATCCAAGTCCAATTTTAGGCTAACAGATTTTACTGAATCGACTTCCATTTGTACTCGCCTTAAATTTGGTGATGCTCTCATCTTTTTCTGGTTTCCTGAAAATGTAAAGGTTTTCGTGGGCTAAGAGCAGGAAGTTATTTTTTATTGACATGTTTTTCCAAAGGGGGGCTGTTTTGGTATTATGTTGCGCCTTGATGACATTTTCTTTTAGTATGAATCCCACATCCATAAAAGCGTGTAATGTTCTTGCTGATATTGGAACCTGATGCTTGTGCCTCCTTGTGTCTCCAATTAGAATAGCACAATATTTGTTGGGCTTCAGCACTCGCCAAAACTCTGCTGCAACTTTTTTCATCTCCCCTGCAAACTCTTCTATTGAGTGGACTTTGGACAAGTCACCATCTCGCTTATGGTTTGAGTTCTTGGTGTAAGAAATTATATTTGCATAAGGCGGATGTGTTGCAATCAAATCAATACTTTCATCTTTTATTAGGTTTAGATTTCTAGCATCGCCGACATAAGTTTTCTGCACGGCTTTTGAAAGGCTCTGGTTAAGGGAGCTGAAGTTAAACCTGTCTCTTGTCAAAATCAATGCCTCTTTGTTTATGTCAACTGCAATGCCATTTCTTCCTGTTAGCTTGCATTCAAGTAAAGTTGTGCCACTGCCAATGAAAGCATCCAGAACAGTCTCTCCTTCTTTGGAATATCTCAAGATGAGATTCCTTGCCACTTGTGGCGCCCAATTGCCCCTGTACTTTGCATTCAAATAGTGGGTTGCCCAATTACCTCTTTTTGGAAAACTCCAAACAGTGTTTGTTTCTAACTCAAATCCCTCTGGTTGAAGCTGCTTTATGGGCCAAGGTTTTCCTATCTCTAGTTCAGTGTCTCCTATTACAATCTTCTTGTGTTTTTTGATAAATTCTTGGTAGTCCTTATGGGTAATCTCTTGCATCTGCACTAGCTCTTTTTGTTTTTGGGTTTGCTGAACTGCCATTACAATTTCCCCTCGGAATTGTTGTTAGCCCACTTTTTCATCAGCGTGTTTATCTTTGTGGAAACTTTGATATCCTGTGATTCACACAGCTTCTTGAATTTTTCAAACAGCTCTTCATCAACAGTAACAGTTATCGGAACTTTCCCCAAGACAAACCACCAATAAAATATTTATTAATACGTATTTATATTTATTTTGCCCTGCTTTTAAGTTTTTCACTTACTATCCTTTGTATGAAGCATCTTTTATACACTACAAAAGAAGGAGTTCAGATAGTTTGCTATCCTGGCAAGAAGAAACAATCCCAATACGATTTCATTGTCAAATACCAAGAGCCAAACAAAAGGGAGAGAACCCCAAAGCATATCCACCTCATTGTTGAAATGTATGTGAAATACGCTCACAACCCAGAACTTACAATGAAACTAAGAGATTATTTCTTGTCAATTTTTGATTCACTCCAACCAATTGATTATTATCCGCCAAAACTGCAGCTCTTTGACAAGAAAGGAATTGAAGAATTTGAGGACTTGAACAAGGTTGGAGAATTTTCTGTTGAATTCTTGATGGTTGCCACAGAACTTATACTAATTCAAGAGAAAACAAATTACCCACAAGGCTCACTGACCAGAAAGCTCTATGCTGATTTCGGAGAAAAAGACAGATTTGCAGTAATAAGCCAAGCAACACAAACAAGGTTTGGATAACTATCTTGTTGTTCGAACTTTCGGACACAACCCAAATTTTCAAACAAGCAAAATTTTTACATTTCTTTAAGCCGGATTAGCTTGTATAAAGCCCTCGCTAACGGCTACTTTGACCTACTCTTTTAATAGTAGCAACACCCCCAAATAAGGATGTTCAAGTGAACCTCCCTGCACTGAAGTGCGGGGCTTCTATGGGTTCAGCTGCTCCAGTTTGCTAGTGTTGCTTGATGTATGTCTTGCTGGTTTCTCACGTATGCTCTTGTTCTCTCCAAATCCACTGAGCCAGTTGTCAGGTAACAGCTGCTTGGCGCCCAGAAATGTCCTTTCCTGTATCGCAGTCGCATGTTTGGATGCTTTCGGAAAAACTCGTATAAGCTTCTGCCTTTCAGCAACTGTGTTGCCTTGCTCAGACTCATACTGGGCTTGACTCTCACCATGATATGCACGTGGTCTGGCATGACAGCAAGCTCTTCTATGCGCATGCCATGCTCTGCTGCTGTTTCTCGCAAAATAGTTTCCATGTCTGTCTTGCTTGACTCTTTCCTCAAAACGTTAAACCTATATTTAGGACACCACTCTATATGATACACACATTCATAAACACTATGCGCTCCGCTAACCAAATCTCTACTCATAGATGAAACCTCCTGCGCGGTTCCAAAGCAGCGCCGTAGGTGCTGCGCCGCGCTGGAGGCACATTATACAAAAAAAGAAATAAGCTGCGGCTCGCTCTCATCTACAGCTTAAAAGCTGTAGGTTTCCCGCTCGCAGACTAAAAAAGTTATCCTTATAAAGAGCATCTAGCAAGCAAAATGAAAACAACGCAATTTAAGTACCTCTTTCAATGCTGCTTTAATTGCAATGGTTCGCAAGGTACTAAAGAAAACCACTGAGAATCGCCTTTAAAAACCTTTCCAAAACCAATTTATTTACAATTTTTTTACATTGTCTTTCCCGTTCCCTTTGGGCGGGAAGGTAGCTGCTGAAAAAGCGGTGATTTTGTTGGCAAAGAAAAAGGAAGAGAAGGCTGAAAAGAAGCAGGGAAAAGGCAGCCACAAGGCTGAAAAGGAAAAGGCCAGGGGAAAAAAGGCTGAAAAGAAGGATAGCCAAAGGGCTGAAAAGGCCAGGGGAAAAAAGGCTGTTGAAAAAAGAGGGGGGAAAGCAAAGAAAGTTGAAAAGAGAGGGAAAAGCAGGGAAAAGCCAATGAAAGAGAAAAAACCAGGCGTTCCAGACTGGGTTGAGTTGAAACCAGAGGAAGCAGTTGAGGCAATAGTGAACTTGGGGAATGCAGGCCACAGCAGCAGCGAGATTGGCATGTTGCTGAGAGACCAGTACGGGGTTCCAAATGTAAAGGCCTTGACTGGAAAGAGTGTTGAAGAGATTATGGCAGACCACAAGTTGCTGCCGGAAATTCCCTCAGATTTGATGAGCCTGATTAAAAAGAGCGTTAATTTGCAAAAGCACTTAAAAAAAAACAAAAAAGACTTCAGTGCAAAGAGGGGCCTGCAGTTAACAGTTTCAAAAATAAGAAATCTGGTGAAATATTACAAAAGGAAGGGCAGGCTGCCTTTGGACTGGAGGTACAGTGAGAAAACCGCTTCACTGCTGGTAAAGTGATGTTGGATGGATTGGAGTTTTGTTTTGAAGAAGGGGGAAAAGGTAATTGCCAGGCAGGAGGGCAAGGAAGATTTGCCCCAAATGCTTTCCATTATTGACTTAGTAATTGCAAAGGAGAGGAAGTGAAGACTATGGCTATTGACAAGAAAAAGAAAAGGGGGGCAAAGGCAAGGACTGTTGACAAGTGGAAGAAAAAACAGTGGTTTCAGTTAATTGCTCCAAAGGAGTTTGATGAAAAGCAGTTGGGTGAAACCGTCGCAGAAAAGGAAAAGAACCTGATGAACAGAACAGTCAGGGTTAATCTCGGGGATTTAACCGGCCAAAGGCAGAGAAGGCATGTTAGTGTAACATTTAAGGTCAACCAGGTTGAGGGAAGCAGGGCAAAAACCTTTGTTTTGGGGCATAAGGTAAGCCACGGCTTCCTGAACAGGATGATTAGGAGAAGAATGAGCAAAATCGAGTTGACGCAGGTAATTGACACCAGTGACGGAAAAAAGCTCAAAATAAAGAGTGTTGTTCTCTCCCTAAAGAAGCTTGGGAAAAGGCAGGAAACGGCCCTGGTAAACGAGTTAAGGGCAAGGATAGAAAAGGGCTACAAGAAGAAAACAGCAACCATAGTGCAACAGGAGCTGATTTTTGGTGTAGCGGCCTCAAAGTTGTTCAAGCAACTGAAGAAGATAGCGCCATTGAAAAGGGTCGCAATAATTGAAAGCAGGCTGATTGAAGGGAAATAAAATGGCCAGCCCGCTGTATGTTGCAATTGTTTTGATAACACTGTGCATTTTTTCAATTGTCAGCTATAAAAAGAAACAGCTTGACATTGAGGGTATACTGATTGCCAACATAGTTGGGATAATCATCTTCTTGCTTGGGAACATTGTAAACTTTTTGCTGATTGTGTTCTTCTTCGTTGTGGCAACTGTCTTCACTTACCTTGCAAGGAAAGGAAAACCATCGAAGCATGAGGTTAGGACAACGGGCAATATTCTGGGGAACAGTGGCACGGCAATCCTTGCACTTGCATTTAATTTCCAATTTGGGTTTTTTGCTGCCCTGTCAGCCGCTCTGGCAGACACCCTCGGCAGTGAGATTGGGCTGCTTTCAAAGAAAAAGCCTGTTTTGATAACAACGCTGGAAAAGGTGGAACCTGGCACAGACGGCGGCGTAACTGTTTTGGGAATGTACGCTTCCCTAATTGGGGGAACAGCAATTGGTGCAATACACTTCTGCCTGTTTCAGGACCTGTTTCTGTTCTTGGTGTTGGTTGGAAGCGGTTTTGCTGGCAGCGTGGTTGACAGTGTTTTTGGCGCGTTGTTTGAAAGGAAGAAAATGCTGAACAACGCGGAAGTGAATTTTCTGGGCAGCACAGGGGGGGCTGCTGTAGCCTTCTTTCTGACCAGAATTTAATTGAGAACTGGCTGCTTTCAAAAGGCTTTCCTGTTGAATTAGGAATTGATTGAAAGCTGGGTGCTTTCAAACAGGCCCTGTTTTAGGCCAAAGCCAAATTTGTAGCCTGCGTCGCTGAACAACTCAAGCAGGCTTGGGGCCTTTTTTCCATAGTCAACTATTGTTGGGGATTCCACTCCAGCTAACTCAGCTGCCTTGTCTATTGCCTGTTGCCTTGTAGCAAGCTCGTCAATCAAACCGACTTCTAAGGCTTGTTCACCGCTTAGAATTCTTCCATCACTCACTGAATCAAATTTCAACCTATTCAGCCTGTCTGCCCTGAATTCAATTATGTCCCTTTTAAAGTGCTGGAATGCGTTGAACAGAATTTCTTGTAGTATCTCCGCATCCTCTGGATCCAAATCCTCAAAGATGTTTCCCATCCCTTTGTGCTCACCGCCCTTCAGCACCTTTACTTCCACACCATACTCTTCAAGCAGGCCCTCAATGCTTGGAATGATGCTTATCACGCCAATGCTGCCTGTTAAACTGTCTTCATCAGCCATTATGTAGTCAGAGGCAGCTGCAACATAGTATCCGCCGCTGGTGCCCAAATCCCCAATCCAGGCAACCACTTTTTTCCCTTCCCTCACCTGCCTAACGGCTGCAACCACCTGCTTTGTTGCAACAATTGTTCCGCCAGGGCTCTCTATATCAAGCAAGACAGCTGAAACAGTCGGGTCTCTGGCTGCTTTCTGCAGCCTCTCAACAAGCTCACCGCTGCTTAGTTCAGCTACAAAAGACGGCTTGTTTGGCTCAATGGACCCCCTTATTGGAATAACCGCTATTTTGTTGGAAAAAAAGCCTACTGAAGGGGACAGAATCAGAATGCTGCTGACCAAAACAGCCAAGCCGATGAGAACAATTAATCCAACTAAAACAGCAATTAAAATTCTTTTCATTCAAAAACGCCCCAAGGGATTAAACACAATTTTCTTTGGAACAGTATAAAAATTTAATCAAACAACCTTTAATCAAAAAATAGCTTAACAATAATCAAAAAAAGGAGATTGAAATTGGACCCGTTTGTTCAATTTGTTGTAAGAGTAAGCCTAATGGCAATTCCACTGTACCTGTGCAACAGCCTTGCCCTGCTATTTGGCAGGGGAACACCGATAGACCTTGGAAAAAACTTTTTGGATGGAAGAAGGCTCCTTGGGGATGGAAAAACAGTCAGGGGCACTTTTGTAGGAATAGTGCTTGGAACAGCAGGTGCGTTTCTTGTCAAAACAGCTTTCCCTGAAACAGCGCTGTTCCTCCAAAGCGATTATCTGGCATACGGGGCATTGCTTGCAGTAGGCGCTATTTTGGGGGATTTTGCAGGCAGCTTCCTAAAAAGAAGAAAGGGGATTGAGAGGGGAAAAAGCGTTTTTCTCTTGGACCAACTTGATTTCGTGGTGGGAGGACTTGCCATCGGCTCATTGCTTGTTAAGCCAAGCCTGCTGGAATGGATATTCCTGCTTGCATTCACAATGCTTGCACACGTGCTTGGCAACTGGATTGCGTATTTGGCGAAATTGAAAAAGAATCCGTGGTAAAGGAAAGGAATTTTGGGGAAAAGAAACAGGAAAGAAAATTTTGGAATAAAAAAGGGGATTCTGTGGTAAGGGGAATGGAAGAGAAAAATTCTTTGGAAAAGAAAATGAAAAAAAGGAATTTCAGGGCAGGGGAAATCGGAAAAGAAAGGAAGTTTGGGAAGAAGGCCCTGTTTTTCCTGATAAAATTCTTCGCAGTGTACACAGTACTGCAGGCAGTCATTCTCATCGCTCCTCTGGAAACATTAAAGGAATGGATTGCCCTAATTGAAGCAAACGCTTTGGGTTTGAATGCTACAGGAAACAAGATTGGGCTCAACAGCCACAGCTTTGAAATAGTGGCAAACTGCACCGGCCTCATGAGCTCAGCCGTACTTGCAGCAATCGCATTCGGCCTGAAGGGGCCGGAGGCCAAAAAAAAGATTTTACTTGTGGGAATTGGGGGAGCGGCACTTTTCCTGATCAACCTGCTTAGAATTTACCTTGTTTTGCTTGCAGCCATTGTGTTCAACCCAAGAATTGCCGAAATGCTCCACACCGGAACATGGTTTGCAATGGCGGCAGGAATCCTTTTCATATGGCATTGCCTGACAAAAAGAATTGCAGGGGCAAAGGCATTCAGTGAAATGCTGTAAAATCAATTCAAATTGCAGGAATAAAAGCCTGAGAATGCTTTGGCTTACTTCCTCTCCAGGATGGCCTTTGCTATTTCAGCAAAAGCAGGCCTTGTAACCAAGACACCAGTAAGAACACCAATTGTGGTAGTAATTGCAAAACCAACTAGTCTGCCCAAACCAAAGCCAATTAGGATTATCGGCAGCATTGTTGCAAGAGTTGTACAGGCAGCAGCAGTAACAATAAAGAAAGCCCTCTTCACCCTTGAGAACAAGCTGCCTGCCGCAAGCTCTTCTCCCCTGATTAGCTCATCGCTTATCACAATCTGGTTGTCAACGCCTGTTCCAACAGCTGCAACTATTCCGGCAACAGCGCCCAAATCAAATTTGCTTATAAGGGAGGCAAAGGCAGCTGTTAGAATTACTTCACTCAATCCAATGAAAATCATTGGAAAGGTCAGCTTCAAGATCCTGTATCTTAGGAATAGGACAACTGCAACAATTGACAAAGCAAGCAGGCCCATTAGGGCTGCATTCTGCAAAAAGTTCTCTCCAAGCAAGGGGCTAATTGTTTCCTTGCTAATGCTTCTAACGCTAACACTCAGGCTGCCTGATTGCAGCAGGATTTCCAAATCACTTCTCCTTTGTTCAGCATCTTCTGGAGTGAAAGCAAAGCCAAAGATTTGCAGCTTGTCCATTGGTTGAGCGTCTTGCAGTCTTGCAACATCCATTTGGGCAACACCCTCGCTCAAACTAATTATTGAACGCAGGCCAGCTGCATTGAAAATAAACGGAGCCTGGCCTGAAACAGGGAATGCCCTTAACTCAAAGCCAAGGTCCAGCAATTGTTGTTGCATTTCCTCATTTAAAGTGTCTGGGATTACTGCAAACTTGTTTTCTGCTGCAAGCCCTTGAAGCTCCTGCATTTGTTCAGCGGAAAAGCCGTCATCTGATACAACAAGGTAAGGAGAGGCAACATTCAACAGCACTTCCTTTATCTTTGTGCCTGTTGGAATGCCCTCTTCAGGTAGGCCCTGCAATAGAATCTGCTCATCATTGTAATATACGGCATCTGGAATGATTAAGACAGCCTTCTTTGGCCTGTCAATGAAGAAGTATGTTTTATCGCACTCATATTCCCTGCCGGCATCTGGGCTGTACGAAATGAGCTCGCACCTGTGAAATGTGAGCTCTGTAAACCTGTTTGCAGCATTGCTTTTCAGCACAAAGGGCAAAACCCACCTAAAGCCATCTCCCTTCCTGTAAAGACCATAGCCCTTTGCAGGGTCCTTTGGCATCTCAATAATGTCTTCCCCTGTGAAAATCGTGTTTCCGTCAATCGTGGCTTCAAAAACACCCTGCTTTTTCAGCAACCCTTCAATCCTTTCAACTGTTTCAGGGTCTGTTTCTGCTACCTGGGCAATGACAAAGCTGTCTCCAAAGAAATTAACACTCGTATCTCTTAGGCCTGTCCAATCAAGTCTTTGCTGGATTGTTGTTACAATTTTAGCACGTTCACCAGCATCAGCAATTGGTTCCCCTAATTGGACTTGGAAAAGCGTTCCACCGCTGAAATCAATTCCAAATTGCAGGCCCCTTGCTCCAATAATCAGGAATGCTATAATCAGGCATGCTATTAGCAGAACTATTCTCCAGTTTTTAATCAAGCTGGCCATTTTTCCTCACTTAAAAGAACGGTTTTTTGTTTTTCCTCTCCACATACCATAATAGGACTGGGGCATTCATAAACCATGTTGAGATAAGATCTGCTGCCAAACCAAACAGCAGGACAACTGCAATTGCAAAGATTACCTCAATCTGATTCAAGTAACTTATTGCAATCATTGCAAACAATGCAGCAATTGTTGTGCCGGTCATTGTCAGACCGGTTAGCATGCTGTCATATGCCCTGCCAGCCGGGTCTTTCTCCCTCCTGGTGAGCATTCTTGTTGTAAGCATTATGTCGGTGTCAACGCTGTAACCAATCAGCATTAATAGCGCAGGAATACTGCTCAAGGAAAGGGGAATGTTGAATACAGCCATTAGGGCAAGCGCTCCGGCAATGTCAAACACTGCTGCCCCAATAACTGCTGCAGATGGAATTATCTTCCTGAAGAAGATGAAAATAACAAATACAATTAATATGCCTGCAAAGATTGCAACATTGAAGGCAGTTTGCCAAAAGCTCTCACCCAATGTTGGGCTGACCTCCTTTCTCTGAAAAGCAACCTCGCTGCCCAGATTAAATTCCTGGGTTATGAGCTGCTGCATTTTTTCATTGATGTTCTTTCCTGCTTCAATGAAATAGAGTTCAACCTTGCCTCTGGCCTCAAACACCTCGTCAGGCAGGCTTGTTTCCTCAAGGTATTCTGCAAGAATTGTTGTTGCGTTCCTGTAATGCTGCAGGGCAGTTTCAGGGCTTATTTCCTCCAAGGCATTTCCTGCATCAATCTCTTCCCTTGCACCCTTCAACAAAGCGTTTGTAGCAAATTGGACATTTACACCAAAGCCTGCCGGAGAAGAAATGCTGTGAACCTTTAAATCAGTCAAATCAAAATTTGCTGAAAGAAGGTCTTTGAGTTTAGATGCATCAACCTCTTTGTCAGACCTTATAAGAAGCAGGGTTCCGCCTTTCAAGTCAATGCCTCTTGGAACAGTTGGCCAGACAAGAATTAGGAACAGGAATAAGATGAACATTGCTGCAGGAACAAGCATATAGCGCTTTGTGTCTCCGCCGGCGTAAAAGTTGCTAATCTTCAACAAAAAACCCCTTTTTCCCCACTAATTCTTTCTTTAAATTCTTTCTTTAAAGCTTAAAAAGAGCTTTATAACAATAATTAAGTAAAGAATTAAAAAGATTGTTAAACGGAAAAAACCAAACAAAAAACAAGGGAATTAAACGGAAAAAACCAAACAAAAAACAAGGGAATTAAACGGAAAAAACCAAACAAAAAACAAGGGGAAGGAAATTAAAAAATTGAAAGAGAGGGAAGGGGAAGGAAATTAAAAAATTGAAAGAGAGGGAAGGGGAAGGAAATGAGGCTGGAATTGGCTCTTTTGCCTGAGTCCGGGGAACTGGTTGAAATTGCTTTTAGAAAAGCAAGAAAGGAAGCAAGGAAAATGGGCAAGCAAAGAAACAGGCTGAAGAAGGCAAAAAGCCGGGCAATTAAAAAAATTGAAATAAGCGCGAACTACTTCAACGAGGTGATGCAGAGGCCAGCAACAAGCTTTCCCTACCTGAAAAAACTTCACCCATTCTACAAGGAATTAATCGGGGCAACTGTTGACTTGGACAAAACCCTGCCGGCAATTAAAAGACTGGGGACCTCTGGAAAAATCGCTTTAAGGCTGAAAAGGCAGTACATTTCAAAGGCAAAGGGCCTGCAAAAAGGAGAGGAAGGAAAGGCAACAGCAATTGTTAGGGAATTCTATGGAAGGCTTTCCTCAATCGCAAAAAAAGCAGGAAAGGCAATCAAAGCATACAACCAAACAGTGAAAAAGGCAAGAGAGCTTCCCAATGTAAGATTTGATTTGGCAACGGCAATAATCGCTGGCTATCCAAATACAGGAAAAACCACAATTCTTGGAAGGCTGACAAAAAGCAGAGCGAAAGTGGCGAGCTATCCATTCACAACACAGAAGCTAGAGATAGGATATCTTACACATAATTATGATAGCATTCAGCTGATTGACACGCCTGGATTGCTTGATAGGCCTTTGAAGAAGAGGAATAAGGTTGAAAGGAAAGCGATTGCTGCTTTGAGGCATTTGGGCAAGGCAATTGTTTTTGTGGTTGATCCAACAGAAAGATGCGGCTTTCCGTTGGAGAAGCAGGCAAATTTGTTGAAAGACATTAAGAAAGAATTGAAGGGGGTAAAGGTATTGGTTGTTTTGAACAAGGCAGATATTGCAAGTGAAGAGGAAATCAATGCAGGAAAGAAGGCATTCCTAAAAGCAGTTCTTGAAGGGCAGGGAATTGAATCATGCCTTGAAGAGAAGATTGCAAAAATTCTGGGAAAGTGAATTGAAAGCTTTTTTATTAAAAAAGACTTATTCTAATCGAGACTAATAGCCCTAGTGGCTGGAATCGCAATAGCAATGAAAAAGCTGGCCTGAAGAAAAGTTTTTTATTAGAGAAAAGAGTTATTGTAATGATTAAAATGGGGGCAAAAAAGGGCGTTTTAGGCCTTGTTTTTCTCGCAGGCATTTTCTTTCTGTCGAGCTATGGCTCTGCTGCATGCATAACCGATGAAAACTGTGACAGTGGCCAGGTTTGCTGCAATGGAACCTGCCTTAGGCCAGCCTGTAAAAGCAAAGCCGATTGCCAGTATGGCCAGATATGCATTAATTCAGGAACATGTCAAGCAGAGTGCATATTTGGCTGTGTTACAAGCTTTGATTGCCTGCCGGCACAAAGGTGCTGCAACGAGAGGTGTGTTTTGCCTGCCTGCGATGAAGATAGTGACTGTGATGACAGCGAGGAAGCAACAGTTGATAAATGCCTTAACCCAGGGAAATGCGAGGCAGAGTGCATTAACAGGGAAAACGGAGACTATGGAAATGGCCGGTTTACTGAACCGCCGATAACGAGATTCAAAAGGCGGATTGAATTAGGGGAAACACAAACCATAACCATGGCAACAGTGGAGAACGAACCAATAGAACACTTCAATGTCCTGCTTACATATCCTGATGGCACAACAGTGATGCTGACAACAAGCAGTGGGGCAGTAACATTGCCGTTAGAGCAGCCAGGGGATTACCTGGCAATAGTGCAGGCAAACGACTACCAAACAGAACTCTACTTTCAGGCATATGCTCCAAGACGAATACTTCCGCCTATTCCAAAGCCGCAGAAAAAGATAATAAAGGGCATCTTTGGGCAGGATACCGCTGAGTTTCCAGACTACCTGATAATTTGGCTGCTTGGAATAGCAGTGATAAGCGGCCTGATAGTGGTTCTTACAAGGGTAAAGCCGCCCTGGTTTAGAATTTTCTTGGGAGTCACCTATACTGCTCTGCCGTTTGTGGTAAACTACTATTTTAAGGTTCTGCTGTTTGCCCTTGCAATAATGGCTGTGGAAACAACCATACTGCTGGTGCTGCTGGTCAGGCAGATTAAGGGGGAGAAAGCAGCAAAGGAAGAGAAAGAAAGGCTAAAAAAAGGGCCGAAGCTATGGAAGAAAGAGCAGGATATAAGCAAGGAAAAACCAGTGGAAGATAAGTGGGACCAATTCTTCAAAAAAATGGGGGAAAAGAGGGGGAGATAGCAGCTCTTTTAAATCTTTTTCTAACCTATTTTTTTATTGGATTTTATCAAGTCAAGTGGATTTTAATTAAGCTCTCCATTTGGCGCTGATTTTGGAGGCAAGGGGCATGGACGCAGATGTTAAAAAGGAAATGCAGCAATTGCTTGAACTGATGCAGGAAATCCTGGACGACAGAGGCGTTCCAAGAAACATTAGAATAACCGTAGAGGAAGCAATGCAGAAGATTAACCCAAAAAAACCAAAGGTAGAGGAATTCAGCACTGCAATTTACATGTTGAGTGACATAAGCAATGACATAAACATGCCAAGCCATACTAGAACAGACATCTGGGAAGCAATCAGCAAAATGGAGGCAATAAAGGAGAAAATAAAGGAGACCCAGATTTAAATGCAGTTGGCTGAACTAAAGGAAAAAGAAAAAGAAATCGTTGAATACACAAGCAGCAAAAATGCTTTGATTGATGAAAAAGCAGTAAAGCTGTTAAGCGAGAAAGACAACTTCAAAGAAATAATTGATGCCTTGCTTAAAGAAGGCACTTATTTTATTGATGAGGAAAAGGTTGAAGGAAAAACAGCCAGGGCAAAGATTGAACAGGCTTTGAAGAGGGAGGTCTTGG
>JAFCFG010000107.1 GCA_017608725.1 Candidatus Iainarchaeum sp. | reverse complement strand
CCTCTAATCTTACAGGGTTGGGCTCCAGCTCAAATGAATCAATCTGGAACCTGGCAGAGCCAGGAGGGATAGCAGCAGGCTGAACGTTAGCGATTATCTCCCCAAATGTTAGCTTTTGCATTCCGCACTTGTTGAAAGCATTTACATAAGAGTTTCCGGGGTTTGTGTCTATTACTGGCAGCTCCCCTTGGCCGCTGACTGCCTTAACAGTGACTGAGATTTTTTCAGCGTTCTCGGGGCCTTCATTGATTCCATCTGGAAACTCCCAGACTGCCTTATAGGCACCTTCTGGGATAGATGCTAAATCAGCAGTAAGAACAGCAGCATCGTCTCCAGTGCCACGAATTGTATCAGGGCCAGGCGTATAAACAATTTTTGGAGATGGCCCAGAGCTAACAAACTCAAAGTTTTCTGTAAGCGTAATTGCTACAGTTGCATCGCTTGCAGGCATGTTGCCTTCGCCAATGTAAATTTGGGCAATCCTCTTAAATGCACTCTCCAAGTCATCAATGCTTGGAATAAGGTAATACTGGCCTTTGCGGCTGCCCCACTCGTGAGCAATTTGCCTTAATTTTTCCACCCAAATGCGGTTAAGGCCGGTAGCAGAGGGGTCGCCAATGCCAATGGCGTAAAAAGTGATGCGGCTGTCCTCCTTAACTGTCTTTCCATAATCTCTCAGGAGCTCAAAAAAAACGTCTGGGTAATTTTTTTCGTTTAAATTCCTGTTCTGCATTCCGTCTGAAGCGAGAACAACCACCTTATTTACTTTATTGTCATTGCAGCTTAGAGGCATTCCAACCGGGTTCCCTTTAGAGTCTCTGAGTTGATAGAAATTTTTGTATACGGCATATGTCAAACCGGCGTCAATGCCAGTGCAGCCACAAGGATGTATGTCCTCATAATGAAGTGTATCCCCTATATCGCAGGGGTATTTCAGATATGCGTTTATCTGCGGGTCGTGGTTAAAGGTTGCCAACCCAACCTTAAAATAATTTTCACTGCCAGGGTTGCCGCCCCTGCAATCATAGTTGTATATATCGCTGTAAACCTCTTGCAAAGCATCCTTTGCACACTCCATCTTTGTTGAACAATCATTGCAATAGCTCCTGCAATTATTCTCCTCTGTTAGCGTTGCAGCCATTGAATCGCTTCTGTCCAAAACAAACATTATGTCAGCAGGGGAAGCGCCGCCGGAAGGGCTTTTCACTCCGGTTAATGTGATTTCAAAGCTTGTTTTATCCCCAATAGATATATTATAAGGGGATGTTTCAGTGTCTTGTCCAAGCTGAATGTAATTGCCAGGGCAAGTTAAACTGCTGTCGGTTCTGTTATCGCATGGGTCTGGGTCAGAAGGGTAGTTGGTAGAGTCATACTGAATGCTGCACATTGCTCTCAGAAGGTCTATGTCGCCGCTGCTCTCGTCAGCATCGCAGCTTACATAACCCCACATATTCTGCTGCGTAATCGGAACAACTTTTGCAAAGCCACCGTATTCGTCAGTATTAGCAAAGAATTTAATGCAGGTGCCGTCAGGCCGCTCGTTAAAATAGCGGAAGTTGCCTATGGGGCAATTTAGATACAGCCTCAGCAAGCTGCTACTGCCGAGGTTTGCATTCCAACGAATCATCCATACGCAACCCTCATAGCCGTCAGGCGGATTCTTGAGCGGGAATTGTTCCTCCCAATAACAGCTATCAAGCACGCAATTTCGCCTAATTACAAACCTATGGCCTGGCAGTGGCGGATACGTTGAGTTCCACCGTGCATCCTTTCCCTCACTGAAAACCACTTCTACTGCATTGGTTGGACTGTCTACTGCATTGGTTGGACTGGAAAAACAGTCACATTCACTAAGCTCATTGCAGTGGGAGTAATGCCTACGCAAATTAGTGTGAACTGATGTGACAGGGTGCTTTGGGCAGTACAGGGCCTCACCAAATGAAGAAGGCGAATTATCCTGCCTCTGGCATAAACGGTAAGCTTCATCTGTGGGGTAGGTGATAGACTCCTCTGCAGCCCTGGCACTTGACAGAAACAGCCCCAGCAAAACCAGAGCAATCAAAACAAAACTTTTTTCTTTCATTTCCCAGTAATTATAAATTTTTCTGTTTAAATAGTTTTGGATTGGCTTATAAGGCTGCCTAATATCTCTGGAATTGGGGGGAATTAATGGGATTAAGCTTAAAAGTATTCGGCACCCTGTTATTTTAAATTTGTGCTATTTGAATTTTTGGATGCCGCTTTTTTTGTGTGTTGCCCTTAATTAATGTTCCTTCTGCTTTTTTTTTTGGCAAAAAGCGATTATTGCAGCAGAATTTTCCCAGCACAAAAAAGCTTTAAATTGGCCTGCCCAAGCAGATAAACGACTCACTAAACCATCTGGCTTTCTTAGAAACTGGCCCATCTTGCAAGCTCTTGCATTGCAGTTATATCTGCATCCAGGTTTGCAAGCTTTTTCTCCAACTCCTCAATCTTCCTGTTGCTCTGCTCCATTCTAAAGCTCTGCAGCACTTCGGCATACTGGCCTACTCTCTTGTTCTTTTTGTAAACAATGCTTTCCTCCACTGTCTGGACAAGTTGCTTTCTGTATTCGATGTCATTCAAGAAAACCCTAATCATGGGCTGCCACCTCTTGTCTGCCACCAGATTTACAGGCAGCTTTACCTTTTCGCAGTCTCCCTTGTAGTCCTTGTCCATAGCACATCTGGCAAGGTGTTGCCAGAACAGGGGCTCCTTGAACTTCTTTAGGTTTTGCACCAGGCGGTAGGATTTTGCGTCGTTGAATTTCTTCTTCCATTCACCCAGCCTGGACGCATACTGCTCCCTTAAAAAGCGCAGTTCATCAATCCTCTTTCGCAAATGGGCTTTTGTTGGATACAGCAGCCTTGGCCACTCTGTATCAGAGGGAACAACGTGCAGAATGCCCCCTTTGGACAAATAGTGCTTTGAAGCAACAAGCCTTGTGCTGTCCTCTGCACTAGCCAGGCTTTTTGGCAGCATTCTCTGCAATTGGTCAAAGCTGCTTACAATGTCTTTCCGCATAGGGAAATTAATGTAAGTGGAATTAATAAACTTTTTGAAATAAAGGATATTGCGGGAAAATCTAAAACCAGGTTGAGAAGGGAAAGCAATAAAAAGAGAAAACCGATGAAAATAGGGCAATTAAAACACAGGGGAGCTAAGAAGGGAAAGGAGTAAAAAAGGGGAAAAACCAATGAGATTGGGAGGTTGTGAAAAATGATGGGAAGGGGGATGAATTTGGGCAACATGGACCCAAAAAGAATGCAGGCAATGATGAGGCAGCTTGGCATTAAAAGCGAGGAGATTGATGCAGAAAGAGTGATAATTGAGGGCAAAACAAAGAGGATTGTGATAGAGCCGGCCTCTGTTACAGCAGTTAAGATGGGTGGAAAAAAGACCTACACTGTAATGGGAGAAGAAAGGCAGGAAGATAAGGGAATCAGCAAGGAAGACATTGAAATGGTTGTAAAGCAAGCAAACGTTGACGAGAAAAAGGCAGAAGCTGCACTGCAGAAGAACGACGGGGACATTGCACAGGCAATCCTTGAATTAAAGGGTGAAGAGTAACAAGGGCCGCACTTGCTTATTTGCAGACTGCCAGGCAGTTTTCAGGAAAGGAAATGGGCGCCTAGCATTTAAACAAGGGCTGCACTTGCTTATTTGCAGACTGCCAGGGCAGGGCTTTTATATTTAATGTCTTGAAGACTTAATCTTTCTTCAATGGATAGTTTTTCCATAACCAGTTTAAAGAATGCTATTATTAGACCGCCTTTTCTCTCAGAAAGCAGGTCAGTTTCTTTAA
>JAFCFG010000106.1 GCA_017608725.1 Candidatus Iainarchaeum sp. | reverse complement strand
ATTGTTCCCGTTTACTCCTTTGTTCTATTATTAGTCGTTTTGGCTGCCATCATTGCATTAATCCCTGTTTTCAATGCCCTGGCAAAGAGGATGTATTGGTTTATTCCTGTTTCACTTGAATCAGAGATTAAAAAGGTTATGGCAGAGCAAAGGTCCTTGAAACGGCAGTTTGATGCAGGGCAGTTACCAGAGCCTCAGTATAGGGAGATGAATGCACTGTATCAAAAGCAGTTGGATGAGTTGTTGGCCGAGAGGTCAGAGCTAAGCAGGAGCTATGTTGAACTTGACCTTAGCAAGAGCAAGTTGTTTGCCTTTGAGAGAGCAGTTAAGAGAATGAAGAAACAGTATAAGAAGGGCAAAATAACGAAGCGGGATTTTGCGGAGGCAATGCAGTTGAGCAACAGGAGAATAGATTCTTTGAAGAGGGAGGTTGAGAGGGAAGTGCAGCAATTACAGGATCAAAAGCAGGCAATTAAGAGAAGTGTTTCGAAGGCAGAAGAGCAACCCAGGGTTAGAAAGGCAGGTTACAAGGGAAAGAAGCCGGTAAAGAAATAGGAGAAACTGCTAACAGGGTTTTATAAAGGGGCGGATAGATGCTGAAATAGGGAAAAAATATTAAGCAGTTTAAAGAATTTTTTCGGGGTATTTGGATGCTAACTGAATTGTTGCTGATTGAAAGGCTGTTGGTTGCCGCCTTTCTCGGCGGCCTTGTTGGCGTTGAAAGGGAGATGCATGAAAAGCCAGCTGGTTTAAGAACACATGTCCTTGTTTGTATGGGAGCAGCCCTGTTTACGCTTATTTCTTTGTCCTTTACTGGCGTCAGTGCAGCAGGCAATGCTGATGTTTCAAGGGTTGCTGCTGGTGTAGTAACAGGAATTGGTTTTATTGCAGCCGGCAACATCTTCAGGGAGAAGGACAGAATGAGGGGCCTTACCACTGCAGCCGACTTGTGGGTCTTGGCAGCAATTGGTTTGAGCGTTGGAATTGGCTATTACCTTTTGGCCTTTATTGCTACAGCGGTAATTCTGGCCATTTTGGTGGTGGGCAAGCGTTTTGACTTCTTTTTGGAGAAGAGAGCAAAGCAATAAGCTTTTTTCCAGCTGACGTGCAATAAGCTTTTTTTCCAGCTGACGTGCAATAAGCTTTTTTTTCAGCTGACGTTTGGCGGCTTTGCTATTGCCTCTCCTTTTATAATCTTGTCCCTTAGCTTTAACCCAATTACGCTGCTTTTTTGCTTGTTCAGGGCAACTCCGATTATTTGGTCTGCTGCCTGAATCAAGGGGTCATTGTGGGTGATTGCAATAAACTGGCTTTGCCTGCTTATTTGTTTGATTATTTTAACAAGCTTCATCGAGTTTTCTTTGTCCAGGGCTGCGTCAGCTTCATCGAATATGTAGAAGGGGGCAGGCTCATACAATTGTATTGCAAACAGGAATGCAAGCGCTGTAAGGGTTTTTTCTCCTCCGCTCATTGAATCAATGTTCTTTATGTTTTCTCCCTTATGCTTTGCTTCAATCAAAAGCCCTGATTCCAGGGGTTCTTCCGGCTTGCTCAAACTAAGCCTTCCTTCGCCTGCAAACAGGTTGAAGAACATCTCCGAGAAGTTCCTGCTCAATTGGTCAAAGCACTGCATGAATATGTTCTTTCTCTTTACATCAATCTTTTCAATCATTTCCAGAACGGCAAGCCTTTCCCTGTCAAGCTGTTCAACTTTGCCCCTGACATCCTCTACCTCTTCAGCCAGCTGGTTGAATTTATCAATTGCCTTCATGTTGATTGCTCCCATTTCACCAATGGTTTTGTCAATCTCGTTTATCCTTGCCTGCAGCTGCTTCTCATCAAACTGCTTTAGTCTTTCAACCCCAGCAAGCTGCTCTGCTTCCTCCTCCAAATCAGCCAGCCTCACCTGTCCTTTGCTTTTCTCAATCTGCAAAGTATTCTCCTCCTGCTGCAATTGCCTTTGCTGCTTTTCAGCTTCTTTCTCCTTTTTTACCATTGCTTCTATCTTTTCCTCTATTTGCTCCTTTTCTATTATGGTTCTTTTGTTCTTGTTTTCTGCTACTGTCAGTTCTCCTTCCAGTTTCTCAATCTTTACCTCACTTTGCTGCAATCGTTTCTTTGTTTCCTTGATTGCTGCAATTATTTGCCTTTTTTCCTGCTGTAAGCTGTCTATTTCCTCTTTGAGGGCTTTCTTTTGCCTGCTTAGCTGGTTAATTGTTTTTTCATTGATTGCCTGCTTCTCGTGCTGTAAGGCATGCATTTTTTGATGCAGTTCAATTGATTTATTGCTTATTTTCCTTAATGCATTCAGGCCTGCGCTTTCACTCAACTGCTTTCTTTTTTCAATTGCAAGGTTCAGCTTCTTTTGCTTTGCATTTATTTCTGCTTCAATTGCTGAAATTGAGGCAGATTTCTTTTCAAGTGCATCTTCTTCCAGGCCTTCTTTAATAGCGCTTATTTTTTTGCCCAGAGCAGCAAACCTTGACCTCAGCTCGTTTACATCCCTCAGCTGGAATAATAGCTCTCTTTCTTTTTCACTTGCTTCCACCAGCTCTTTCTCCCTTTTCAGTAGCTCTCTTCTCTTTTCAGCGAATTTGGCCTTGTTGTCCACTACTCTTAGCAGCTCTGCTTCCTTGCTTTTAATCAAATTGGCTCTTTTCTCTTTTCGCAATTTGCTTTCGCACACTGGGCATGCTGCCTTGCTCTTTTGCAGCAGCTGGATGCTTTCAGCAAGGTTCTTTTCAGTTGCCTCTGCTTCCTTTGTTTTCTGCAGCAGTTTTTCCTTTTCCCTTTCCACTGCTGCCAGTTCCTCACCAATAACCCCAAATTTCTTTTGCAGTACCTGCAAAAGCTCCCTGCTTTTGTGTTTTTCCGATAATTTTCCCTCCAGCTTTTTTTTCTCTGAAAGCAGTTCCTGCAGCCGGCTGTTCTGCATTGCTTTGCTGTTCTGCATCACTTTCAGTTCACTTACTGCCCTAACTCTTTCTTCATTTAATTGCCGGATTTCCTTGCTTAATTGTTCTTCTGTTTCATGCATTTCAAGTAAAGCTGTTTCGCTTCCCCTCTGCTTTTCTTCAATAGCTGCCTTTCGTTTCTCTACTGCCTGCAGCTCTTTTTCCAGGCTTGGCAACTTATTCTCAATCTGGCCAAGCCTGTTTTTTTCTTGGCTGATTTCTTTCTCCAGTTCTATTTCTGCATCGGTTAACTCCTCTATTCTCCTGTTGTTTCTTTCAACCAGCTCCTTGCTTCTGTCAATCCTTTCAGCCAACTGGCTTTTTTCTGACCTTGCTGTTTCGAGCTTTGCTCCAATTGTTGCATATATTTTTTCGCTGCTGCTTAAGATTGCCCCATTTAATTTTTTTGATTTTTGCCTTAACTCTTCGGCTTCTGCTGCTGCAGCTGCTGCCTTTGCCCCCAGCTCTTTCTTCTCCTCTTCTATTGCTGCAAGCTTTTCGTTTATTTCCTTTTCGCTTTTGTTGATTTTCCCGATTTCGTTAAACAGCAATGTTGCCTTTGCCTGCTTTCTTTCCTTTTCCATCTCCT
Organism: Candidatus Iainarchaeum sp.; assembly: GCA_017608725.1. GTDB lineage: Archaea > Iainarchaeota > Iainarchaeia > Iainarchaeales > JAFGDB01. Next base: position 291 of record JAFCFG010000106.1, on the reverse strand, counting down.
TAAATCGGACAGCTGCCTCTTTCTCCCTTTGCAGTTCCTCCAAATAGTTTTCCCTTTCCTGCAGAATAATATTTGCATCTCGCAATTTTATGTCCACCTTGTCAAGGTTCTTCAAGGCCTCCTCTTTCTTCAAATCAAATTCGTGCAGCCCAGCCAATTCATCAACTATCTGCCTTCTCTCTTGCGGGTTCATTTCAACAATTCTTGTAACATCGCCTTGTACGACAATATTGTGTCCATCTGGCCTTATCCCTAGCTCGTACAGCAGGCTGCTGACCTCGCCCAAGGTTT
>JAFCFG010000105.1 GCA_017608725.1 Candidatus Iainarchaeum sp. | reverse complement strand
TTCCTCCTCCTCTCCCTCACATTGGTATGTGTAGGTTACTGCCCTTGCTATTTTTACCCTGAGTATCCTCCCTTCAGAGGGGTAGGATTCATCGTCGGGGTCTTTTCCAGCAAACGCCAGTGTTTCCTCTTCCTCCATAAGAGTTTCGCACGTGAGGTTGATTATTCTAAAATAGTAATTATTGTCGCCAATTAAAAGTCTTTGTTTCACATCTGTTTCTTTTCCTTCGTCAGAGTAGCATTCAGTAAACCACTTTAGCTTTGTCTTGTCTATGACTTTTTCCCTTTTTGCCAATCCAAATGTTTGAATGTCTTCCAGAGCGGGGCAGCCTCCTCCAGCCCCAAGCTCTTCCCAGTTTTCTGGCTCACCAGGGCTTCTTATTAAAGTGTCAAGCGCCCTCTCAGCCATTTTTCTCATTTCCTGCTCCCTGCTTTGCCTCTCTGCTACTGTTGCACTGTTTGACCAGATTGCGAGGGCAGCAGCAAGCAATAGCATGAATATGGCTACTGAAATCATCAGGTCAAGGGCTATGCCCTGCCCCTTAGCACCAGCTTTCACTTGCATCACAGAAGGTAATCCCTCCATCTGTTTTTTTTATTTTGTATGTGGTTCCCTGCACTAGATTGAATCCTGTTGAGTCAGTTGTGTATGCTGGGCTGCTGCCGTTTCCTGTCTGAAACTTCACATCTGCCAGGTAATAGCAGTAGTTTCTGCCAATGCTGATGCTTTTGTTTTTGATCAGCACATCTGAGTCAAGTTCCCCGTCCAGCATTATTGTTGTTTCGCTGAATCCGCTGTTTGAAGCAAAGTTGCTTATAAGGGAAGATATCCTGTCGCATTCCTGCTGCCTTATGCTGTTTTTTGAAATGTTGTTTGTAACAGAGTTCTTTTGAATAACGGTTAGAATGACTATCAGGAACAGCACCAGTACAACTGTTGAAATTACGACTATCTCTATGATTGTTTGGCCCTTTGTGTCCTGCAGCAGCATTTTTAGATCCTCTCTAATTTGATTTTTTCACCTGCGGTGTCCCATTCCGCTCTAAATGTGTAGGCCGGGCCTCCGGCTGCCTCGCTTACATCCGGAAAGTTTACCAACAGAAGCTCTGTCTTCGCCAGCCTTGTTATTTCTGTGTCGCCGGCTATTAGGCCAACTGTAATTCTGAGCCCGCTTAGTATAATCTCTCCATCGCAGTTGCAGCCTTCTTCATTCCCTTCGCTGCCTGTTCCACAGGCTTCTTCTGTTTCGTCAGCGCAGAAGTTCACAACCTGAAATTCTTTCATTCCCTTTGGGAAGCCCACATCAACAAATCGTGTGTTGCCCCTGCCCCTCAGGTAGATTTCATCTGCGATGTTGACAAGTGATGTCAGTGTATCGTTTGCACCCGCTATTTTAACGTTCTGGTCGTAGTTTATGTATGCGAACACAAATATTATTACTACAGCTGTTAGGACAAATATGGTAACTATAAGGTACTCCATTCCAACCTGGCCCTTTCCATTGAGCATTTCCAATTTATTATTACTTTTCTTAATTAAATACTTATTCATGTGAATCATGTGAAAACATTTCCAATTTATTTTTTCTTAACATTTCCAATTCATTGCAACTATAAGGTACTCCATTCCAACCTGGCCCTTTCCATTGAGCATTTCCAATTTATTATTACTTTTCTTAATTAAATACTTATTCATGTGAAAAATTCATGTGAAAATTTCCCCTTTTAAGTGCTTCTTACAATTGGAATGTTTTCTTTGCTTGCTGTAATCAAAAAGCCAGTGAAGTAAAACAGCTGGATTTTTTGGTCAAAAAAAACATTCAGGTCTGCTTCAAATGGTTCGTCAATGTACTCGTTTTTGACATAAACTGGGAAGTTATCTGCATCATCCATTCTCCCCAGCTTTATTTCAATCTCGTAATCGGCTGTTGCCTGTATTTCAATTTTGCCGTATTCATTTGCAGCCGGGTCAAAGTGTGCTGAAACTGTTTTGTAGGCATAGGGGCCCATTGCAGTGCTCAACACCCTGCAGCCGCTGGCCGGGCATCTTTCAATCAAAAAGGCCCCTATGTAGGGCTCAGGGCTTGTTGGATTGAAGGCATCTGATGCACATAAGCCGCCGGAGTTAAATTCACCGTCGCAGGTTAGTGTTCCGTCAGTGTAATTGGTTGAATTGAACAAAATACTCACATAAATTGCGTTCAGGTCAGCAAAATCAAAGGGTTTTGCACATCTGGGCTCCCCAGGCAGGCCTGCTCTCAACACCATGTTTCCACTGCCATTTAGGTCGTAGAAAAGGCACTGGGGCAATATAAGGTAGTTCAGGTCTGGGAATTCAGGCATTGCAGCTGTACCCCATTCCCTGCTTTGGACAATGACCTCTGTTTGCAGCCGGGTTTTGCCTGTGCTGTTTTGGTTGTTTGTGTAAATTGAGTAGATGTTCAACCCATCCATATATCCTTTCAGGACATCGCTTCTCTGGGGCAGGCTTTGTTTCAGGCCTATTTTGTTTTTGTTCAAATCGTATTCAAAAGGCATTGACCTCTGCTGCACATCTTTTGCAAAGCCATCCTTGTTCAGGTTGATTATTTCCTCAAACAGGTTATTGAAGGAGTTGTTTATTGTATCAAATGCGGTTTCTTCCACCAGTTTTTGCTCTCTCTTGCTGCTGCTCGCGCTTGTTGCAGCATGCAATCCAATGATTGCCATTATTACCAGAAAAATCATGAAGCTCAAAAACACGCCTTTGCCGTTCATTTTTCCCACGCCCAGTAGTCCAATACATATATCTTGCTTTCAGGAACCTTGCAGAAAACCACTACCCTGTTGTTTCCGCTGCATTCCTTTACGCCTTGCTGCTGTCCATTAAGTGAAATGCAGATATAGCCGTTTTGGCTGAGTTCTTTGTTTTCCTGGGTTTTTGTTGTTGGCCCTGCCCCCGGCCCAAATGCTGCGTCCAGCACTGCTGTTAGGTTTTCTGTGTCAATTACCACGCCATCGCCAGCGCATGCAGCCAATGGGTCTTTTGGCGAGCCTGGGTTGTAATTGAAGTCCAGGGTTGGAACAATGGCAGATAAGTCAATGGCTGTATACCCTATGTTTTCAACCTCGTAATCCAGCGAGATGTCTCCATCACTGTACATTCGTCCTTTAATGAAGCCAACTGTCAAATCAGGGTAATGCACTTCAGCCTCAGTCCTGTCTTTCTCTGGCCATTCAACCGGGTCCTGCTCAACCCCTTCAATAGTGAAGGAAAGCATAGCCCCCTCTGGTGGAATCAGCAGGCTTGCCCCTTCTACCAATTCATCTTCACATCCTGGGTAATTGCACGGGATCAGAACGTCAAAGTCTGCTGTCCAAGTGCCTGATATGATGTCCAATCCCTCGTACACCAGCGTTGTTCCATCCCAGCTTGTAGGTGCTGGATTAAAACTGCTCAATTGCAGCCCGCTGAATCTTGTGAATTGCATTTCAAGCCTTGCTGTATCCTTGTCTGGCTTCACACCAGCAAGTGCATTGATTTGTTTGGCAATTATCTCATATATCTCACTCAGGGCTTTTGGGTCGTCTACGTGGTGGTATGTTCCGCAGTCTGTCGGCGGGTCAGGGCAGTATGCCCCTGAAGCAATATTTTGCATTTGGACTTCGTCAACATCCCCCCCAAGGCCAACGGTAAAGATGTAAACATTGTTGTCTCTTGCCCTTGCCACTTGTGTATCTATCTGGCTTTGTGTTCCACTATCACTTTGCCCATCAGCCAGCAGAATTATGAACTGGGCTGCGTCCTCTCTGCCTCTGCCGCTTAACAGCAGTTCATCTAGTCCTTCCTCCAAACCCAAGTGCATTGGTGTTCCGCCCTGTGCCAGTATTCCGTCAATAG
>JAFCFG010000104.1 GCA_017608725.1 Candidatus Iainarchaeum sp. | reverse complement strand
ACCTGTGCCCTGTCTTCCATTGCAAAACCACTTCTCTGGAGTAGATTGTTTTTTGTGTGCCGCAGTACTTGAACTCAGTTTTGCCCGCTAACGTATCGCAATCATTGTATTCTTCATCATTTGCTCCAACTGCAATGCATGAGTTCTCTGAATCATCTAAACACTTACTGCAATCTGTGTGTGGTGCGCACTTTGCCATTGCTCTCGGGTCCTTTTGCCCTGAGGTGGTGCCTGTTATTAGGGCAATCACTATGGCTGCTACTAGTACTGCTCCCCCTATGAGCAGCAGATATTCTAGTGCCCCTTGGCCCTTTTTATTCATCTAGATTAACCTCCGTTTTTGGTGTTAATTTTATTCTTTTTTCTAATTAATAAACATTTCTCTTTATCCGCCAGCAGCAGCATCTGCCTGTTCCGCTGCTCCGCTGGCAGCCTGTTTGAGCAGAACGCCGACAACTGCTGCAATCCCTATTGCTACACCAATCAATATCAGCATTTCAATTGAAGCCTGTGCCCTTTCCTCCAATTTAACCATTATGCCTTTCCTCCAATCAATGTGCTTGAGGCAAATGCTATTGCGTAAAAGCACGTGTAAGCAATCAATAAAAGTATGGGGAGATTTATAATACTTTTGTTCATTTTGCCCTCTCTAATCAGGGAAATCATTATACTGCCTGCTCCAACCTCAATCAGTATATATGCCTGAAGCAGCAGGATAATCATTCCGTTTGTTGCCATAGCCTGTTCAATCTGCTGGGGGGTCAGGTCCAGGCCCAGGGCAGCCTGCATCAGCAGGTTTATCACTGTTGAAATAAGCCCAACGATTGCAGGAGCAATAAAGCTTCCCGCTCCAATAATGAACCAGACCTGCAGTTTTGTTCCGCCAATTCTCTCCCTTGCAATTCTGTGCAGTTCCCTTACATCGTCAGCGATTTCATCCAAGACATCGGCAAGGCCTGCCCCTGCCTTTATTGAGTCAATTATTATTATCACTGTTCTCTTCACCAGGGTTGAGTCAACATTGTCTGAAAAACTGCGCAGGCTGTTCTCCAGATTTTCCCCCTCCTCCAGTTTCCTTAGAACGTTTTCCAGTTCCTTGCTCAATGGGCCGTAGCCTGCTGTCACAATTTCCCTTAAAGCGTACTCGTATGTTCCGCCTGCCTTTAGTATGTCTGCCATCTGCTTCAATGCGTCTGGCAGGGCTTCCTCTATTGCGTTTGTTCTCCTCACAGCGAGCAGGTAGGGGTATCCAAGCAGCAGGTCTACTGCAACAACGAATACAATTGGCGAAACCAGGACGGAAACAGGCAGGGAGAGAATGTTTATGGCGCTGACCGTTAGAATTGCCAGTAAAACTGAGATGGCCAGGGCTATTATCAGCCATCCCTCTGCCGGAACCCTGAAATTCACTTGTTTAAGGGATCTCTTGTAGTTCTGCCAGAACTTAAACCCCCTCAATTGCATTTCAGACATTTTCTTTACACCCTGGGTTGTTCTATTTTAATGTATGCAACAAATACCGCCAGAATGAATGGAATCAAAACCAGGTATACTGCTGCAATCACCGGCAGGGTCAAGGGTATCATTGAAAGGCCCATTGTTGTTGTCTGCAGTGGGCTGTTTCTCACTGCTCCCAGAACACTGACCAGTACTGGTAGGACAATTACAAAGAATATGAACATCACACCTAAAAAGTTCATTTTTTCTCCAAATTCCCTTATGGCTGCCCTCATTTCAAATGAAACGTCCTCTGCAATGTCAGTCATTGCCTCACTCAAATTGCCCCCTGTTTTCAAAGCTCTTGTAATGTGGATTGCCGCGTTTCTGAGGGCTTTGCTTTGAGTTCTCAGAGCCATGTGCCTCAGGGCATCCTGGGTGTCAACACCTTCCTCTACCTCTGTTATGACTTGGCTGAATTCCTCTGACAGGGCACCGTAGCCTGCGGTTGCAATGGTTTGAATGGTTTTGTAGAGTCCAATTCCTGCCCTCAACTCAGCGGCCATGTGCCTTAGCGCAAACGGCAGTTCAATGCTCACCCTGTTTCCTCTTGCAACTGCTTTTTGTTTTGGGACCATTAGAATTATGACCGCTGATGCAATGAATGAAATAACCGATATCAGTATCACTGACATTGCCCTTACCGCAAGCTCTACATTCAGATAGCTTAGGACAGCTATTGACATAACCAGTGAAACAAAGAACACAATTGTACTTGATGCAACAGTCAGTGCCAAATACTGTTTGCTGCTGTACCTCATGTTTGCTGAGTACAAATAGAATGAAAGCATCTCCATTTCAGGGAATTTGCTTAAGAAATTTGCGATTGGTTTTAGGATACTGCCCAGACTTAAGTACATCTTTACAAGGCTTTGAATGCTTTTTGATTTCACTTCCTGCAAGTCCTCCACACTTTGGATTTCAATCTCTGCCCCTTTTCCCTCTGCAATTATGCCCCTTAATTCTTTTAGAACGCCTTTTGCTTCTCCGAATTCAACGCCTTCTGCCCTGTACTTCTCTCTCATCCTTTTTACGATTTTTTCAACCTTGTCCATGTCTATTTCTTGGCCTGTTGCCTGCACTGGCTTCTTCTTCTCCCTTTCTTTTCCCCCTGCTGTTATTTTTTTCTTCAGGCTATCCAGGCTTGCCATATACAACTACCTACTTTCCATCAAAAACATCTCAGCTGCTTTGCTTGATTCGGCAATTCCCCTTATGTTTCTTCCCGCAAGCTGGTTCAGGAATTGGGTTCTCTCCTTCCATTCGGATTCTATGTCGTTTCTGCTAAGGCCTGTGAAGTCCTGCAGGGTTTTCAGATACCTGATTGGAACAGTGGTTTTTTCTATTGTGTCCTTTACTGGGTCCCATTCAAAGATTGTTTGGGTCTGGGCTCTTTTCAGCAGAACACCGCTTACCTCGCTTATGTTTGTTATTCTCCTGATGGTGCCTCTTCTCTTGTCATGTATTTTGTGTTCAACCATTATAATGTCAAGGCCTGTGAGCATTACCTCTGGAACGTTCATCGGGGGGGAGGTAACCCTTACAATGGTTTCCTGCGGTGAATTCGCATGAACTGTTCCCATGCTGCCATCATGCCCTGTATTGAGTGCAGTGAACAGCGTAAATGCCTCGTCGTGCCTTACTTCTCCAACTATTATCCTGTCCGGCCGCATTCTCAGGCTGTTTTTGGTTAATATATCCAGCGTTAGCTCGCCTTTTCCCTCTAATCCGGGGGGTTTTGCCTCCAGCCTGATCCAGTGTTTCAGGGGCAGGTTCAATTCAGCTGTGTCCTCTATTGTGATAACCCTTTCCCTTTCCGGAATAAAGCTTGCCAAGCAGTTCAGGGTAGTGGTTTTCCCGCTGCTTGTGCCTCCCGCTATGAGAATATTAGCCGGTTTTGCCCCCATCCCTTCAACGCAAAGCCAGAGGAAGGCTGCGACCTCTGGTGTAATGGTATTCAATTTGATTAAATCAATCATACTGTAGGGGTCTTTCCTAAACTTCCTTATTGTGAGGGTTGCCCCATCAACAGACGCAGGTGCAATGGTTGCGTTTACTCTGCTTCCATCAGGCAGCCTTGCATCAAGCAACGGGCTACTTATATCCACTCTCCTGCCTACTTGCCTTGCAATCCTGTTGATTAAATCGACTATTTCTTGGTCGCTGTAGAACTCAATGTTGCTGGTCATCATCTCGTATTCCCTGTGGAACAGGTAAACTGGTTTTTCTGCTCCAATTATCATTATCTCCTCCAGATTATCATCGCTTACCAATGGGTCGATTATTCCGTATCCAACCATTTCCCTTACAACAGCTTCAGCGTAGAATTCAAATCTTCGCTCCGGAATATGCAGTTCAGGGCTGCTCCTCAGAATCTCCAAAACCTTTTGCTTGTAAACCG
>JAFCFG010000103.1 GCA_017608725.1 Candidatus Iainarchaeum sp. | reverse complement strand
ATATACTCATGAATGCCAAATCCAAAGTTCCCGTGGTTGTCAAAGTTCCTACTGCTTAGGGCATTGTCCTTTGCACTCAATGCCCTTTTTAAAAATTCCTCAGCATCCTTGCCCCTTAGGGTTACTTTCAGACCAATGGGCAGGCCAGGCCTGATGTTCCACTTCGGCTGCTTTATTTTGCATTTTGTCTGGACCGCTTTTTTGCCTGTAATCTTTTCAATTATCTTTTGGGCTGCCTTCATGTCATCCTGGTTTGGGCCTACCCCCATGTTCACAGTAACCTTCTCCACCATTATTTTTTGCATGCTGTTTTCTTCAGCCATTTTTTCACCCTTTTACCTCAATTGCCGGTTTTTTCTCTCCGACAACAAAGACATTCTTTTCCGTTGTTTGAAATGCCTTTGTCTCACCCTGAACTGTAATCAATTTGGGTCTTCGCATTGTCCCCGCAGTGATTTTTTTAACACTGCCCAAGCTGCCTATATTGTGGCCGCCTGTTACAAGTACCCTGTTTCCCTCAGCTAAGCTAAAATGCTTCGCGATTTTTTGCTCCGGCAATTTTACAAGCAAGCTGTCGCCGACCTTTACATCTGTTTTTTTCTCCCTAAATGTTCTGCCATCGTTGGTCTGCAGTTGAATCAAGCCCTTTTTGGCTGCATTTTTTGCCACAACCTTGCACAGCTTTTCCTTTTCCTGTTTCTTTTCCTCCTGCAAAACCAGTTGGCCCTTTTTGTTGAACAACACCCTGAATGTTTTGCCCTCTCGTTTAATTGCAATCAAGTCAAATAGGCCAACAGGGAACCTGGCATCCTTTGCCACCTTTGCGTCAACTTCCACTAGGCCTTGATTTAGAATATATTTTGCCTCTCTCCTTGTTTTGGCAAGATGCAGCAGGTCTCTTACGACAAAGCCAAGTGGAATGCTGTTTTGCCTATTGTGCGGCCCTGGCTTTGACCTAATTGTCCAGGTTCGCTCTTTTCTCAACAGCTTTACTGCCTTGCTTGCCGTCAACCTTTTCTCGCCTTTCTTTTCGCCCTTTCTAGCCATTTACTATCACCGCTTCTCCCCCTTTTTCTTCACAACTGCTTTCTTTCTTGCTCTTTCTCCCGCTTCTTTTCCTTTCCCAATTTCTTTTCAGCAATTTTTCCTCTCTTTTCGGTTTTCTTTCCGGTTTTTTCCTTTTTTCCTTCAATTTCTTTTCCCGCCTGCTTTTCCTCTTGTTCAATGGCAGCTGCTTTTTTCAGTTTTCCTTTGAATCTGCGTGCATCACTTCTGTCAACGTCAACAATCAGCATGTTGCATGCCTTTATCCGCAGCGGTATCTCTGTTCCGTCTGCCTTTTTCCTTGTCAGCTTGTCAACGCTAACTGTTCCCTTCTTGTAATTGACGCCAATAATTTTTCCTTCACTGCCCTTTTTGCTGCCTCTCATGACCCTGACAACGTCCCCCTTTCTCAGGCTGAGGCTTCTCCTGCCCAATTGTTCCCTCAACCTTTTGCTCAAGTGGCCTTTCAAGCCAGCCTGCTTTTTGTGCAGGGGCCTTAAGTAAAGCTGTTTTCTCTGCTTTTTTGGCTTGCTTGATTTAATTGACCCCATAAAAATCACCTAGTTAAATTATCGCGCTTGCAATGCCTGCTATCTTTGGCCATCGCTCGCCAACCTCCTTTGCAACAACGCCCTTTATTTCGCTTGCTTTCGGAATGCCTTTTTCATCAACCAGCACAACAGCGTTGTCCTCAAATTTCACCCTCAATCCCTCCGGCCTTCTGAATTCCTTTCTAACCCTGACAATCACTGCCCTTGCCACTTTCTTTCTGATTTCCGGCTTGCCCTTTTTTACAACCACGTTCACCATGTCAGCTATGCCTGCCTTTGGCAGCATCCTCTTGTTGCCCTTGTGCCCAAACACACTGATTATTTCAACCTCTTTTGCGCCACTGTTGTCTGTGCAAACGCACCTGCTTTTCTGCGTCAGCCCCTTGGTAACCGTAGAGCTTATTGCCCTCATTTTGCTTCAGCCCCCTCTTTCCCGGCCTTTTCTCCTTTTTCCTTCCCTTCTTCCTTCTCCCTGGTGGATTCTTCTTCCTTCTCACCAGCTTCCTCCTTAATCTTCCTTCCTTCTCCTTCCCCTGTTTCCCTTTCAATTATTTTTTTCTCTTCTTTAATTTTCTCATTTCCAATTTTTCCTTCTCCTTCCCCTGTTTCCCTTTCAACCCCTTTTTTTCCGCCTTCTTTTTCAATTATTTTTTCTCCTTTAACTTCTTTTCCTTTTTCTTCCTCTTTCTCAGTTTCTTTTCCCTCCTTTTTTTTCCTTTCAATTGGCCCTTCTTCCCCCTTAACTATTTTTTTCTTGCCAATGATTTCCATTACAACAAAATTCTTTGTTTTGCTTAGCCTCCTCGTTTCGCCAACCCTTACAACATCGTTTTCTTTTGCATCAATGCAGCCTGGGTTGTGCGCATAAATCCTGCTTTTGATCTTTTTGTATCTCTCATACTTTGGAACATATTGCACAATCTTCCTCTCAACAGTAACTGTTTTATCTGGCTTTGCACTTACCACTGTTCCTGTGAACACATTGCCCCTTACGCTAATGTTGCCGTGTACAGGGCACCTCTTGTCATCACATCCACTCATTTTGCCTTTCCTCCCAAATACTTTACTCTATCCTCCGGCCTTTGCTGCAGTTTGCTGCACTGCAATAAAACATTTTCCTTTCCTATTCTCACGCTTAACGTCACTTCCCTTTTTGGCAACTTTTTTTCTCCTTTTTCCGTTTCAATAACAACCAAATTCTTTGTTTCATCAACTATTTTTCCCCTTAACCCTGTTTTGCTTCTGTCGCTACTGCTCTTAACGACGGCATGCAACCCAATCCATTCATGGGCTGCAATGTTCTCCCTTGTTATGCAATAATTTTTTTTCTTAAGCATCAATTAACTCCTCTTTAAAGCCCTGTTTAAGGAGGATCTCTTTGACCCTGTCCCTGTGGTTTCCTTGCAAAATTATTTCATTGTTTTTAAGTGTTCCGCCGCACGCAAGCTTTCTCTTCAACTGCTTTATTAATTCATCCAAATCCACATCCTGACCTAAGCCGCTTACAAGCGTTACTATCTTTCCAAAACACCTTTTGTCAACTCTGATCTTGATTTTCTGCTGTTCTTTTGCAATCTGTTGGCAAACGCACAGATTCTTAGGCAGGCCACATTTTTGGCAGATTTCTTCCATTACTCTTTATTCACCTCCCGCTTCTTCTTTTCCTTCTTTTAATGACTTTCCCAATCAGCCCCTTTCCTTTGGAGGCCTTGCCTTGTTTTTCAACCACAACTAGCTTTTCTCCCTTTCTTTCCCTTTCATTTGCAACAGTGAGCAATTTTGCAATTGTTTTCCTCAGGTTTCTTATCCTGCCTGGGTTCTCTGGCCTGGTTCCGCCTGCAATTACTGCCCTTTCCTTTGCCAATTCGCTTCTCAGCTGGATTACCTGTTCCTTTAAATCCTGCAGGCTTGTGCTTCTCATTTCACTCAGCTTCATAAAAATCACTTCTTCTCCTCAGCCTCTGCCTTCTTCTCCTTTTTCACTGCCTCTTCCTTCTCTTTACTGCCTGCCTTCTTCTCCCCTGTTCCTGCCTTCTTCTCTTTTCCCATTTTCTCCACTGCCTTTTCCTTCTTCTCCTTTTTCACTGCCTCTTCCTTCTCTTTACTGCCTGCCTTCTTCTCCTCAGCCTCTGCCTTCTTCTCCTCAGCCTCTGCCTTCTTCTCCCCTTTTTTCTTTTCCTTTGTTTTCTCTTTTTCTTTCTCTTCCTCCCCTTCTTTTTCTTGTTCCTTGGCAGCCTCCTTTTTCTTCTCCTCCGATGCTGTTTCCTCAGCCTTCCTTTTCTCAATCAGTTCCTTGATATTGATTTTGTCAGGGAACACTGTTTCTGGCCTGATTATACTCAGCTTTATTCCAATTGCTCCTGCCTTT